>NZ_JBYCCV010000002.1:0-164377 GCF_057473825.1 Aliterella sp. E5.1 | reverse complement strand
CATATTTGAGTGCTTTCTCCAACATTTCTTTGCTTTCAGATATCTCCACTTGGAACGGACGACTCATAACTTTTCCTTTCCCCTTACACTTATGCTAATTTAGCGCACCTTCATTCAGAATTGGTATTACTTATTCAGGATTAGCAAAGAAACTTTTGACTTGTCTTCTTAGCACTTAAAAATTCATAGCATAAGTCCGTCAAGAGCTAAGTTCTTGACGGACTTATTTATTGTTAATTTAACTTGCTAGACTTCTCAAAAAATGAGTCGGAAAACCTGGTTCAACTGATGATTTTTGGAGATGTCTATTGATGACGGCGATCGCCTAACCATTTTGCTGCCGCAATTCCTACTACCGCCGCTACTAGGGGGTTGCTCAGGAATTTAATTACTCCAGGCTTTTCTGCTAGTACCTCTTGGAAAATATCAGGATGACTATGGTAAGCAAAGGATGCCAGCTTAGTTACGTCATCTACATTCATTTTACTAGCATGATGAGTTGTAAGACCTAGCTGCTGTTGTAAGTCGCGCTCTTTTAGTCCTCTTTTTTCCAAATGCTTGAAGAATGCCCGTGCTACGTCGTCGCGCTCATTTGGCTTGATTTGAGCGATCGCTTTTTGTAGTTCTGGCTCTAATTGACCGGGGGGAATGCGATCGTGATGCAAAGATTGTCCAAATAATTGACGGCGTTCTTCATGAGACGAACGGTTGGCAAAGTCGTCAAAGTTTTCGTATTGTAGATCCGAACCCATGTCTGCATCGCTTAAACTTTCTTTATTTCCTTGCGCCAAATCATTCATAATTTGACGCTTATATTGATCGCTACTACTCATTTAATTTATTCTCCTCATTTACAATCAATAACTGCGGTTTTTTGTCCGGTTTATAATAAACCTTTGACAAATTATTTGTATTCAATCTGATTAGATTGAACATCATACTTTGCAGTCAAAATCAATTTTTTATCTGGGGCATACATCAAAACTGTCAAGTCTTGATTGGGGAAATTTTTGTGAAACCCTTGAGCTAATGATTTCGCTAAAGGCTTTACTTCTGTGGGGCTTACTTGGGGTGTAACGACAACTCCCAGTTTGTTGTTATCACGTACATAGGCATCTTTGACTAGCCCTTTACTTTTGCTGACAACCCAGTTGCCAAAGTCTTGCCCGCCTGCGCTATTTCCTCTTTCTATTTGCCCGTAATTGTTGGGACTACTAACTGAGGGTAAGGTTGGCTGCTTTGCTTGTACTGCACCGTTACAAGCTACAGTTGTTGTTAGCACCAATACTAAAGCTAATGCTGTAAAAATTCGGCGTAGTTGCTTAATCATGCGGAATTTATTTATTTTCAATTTTGACAAATTTTGAGCGGATTATTGCAGTAATATTCCGCTCTTTGACGTTTTCTTTTACTTAAAAAGCCTTAGATTTTTGTTAGAATATAGCCAAGGCTTAATAGCTATTAATTAGTCAAGCTTTTCTTTCACTTTATCTTTTGCGTCTTCTACACCGTGACGTACTTCACTTTCAGCTTGCTTTGCTTGACCTTCTGCTTTATCTGCTGGATCGCCTGTGACATTACCCCAAGCTTCTTGGGCTTTGCCTTCGACATTTTTAGCAGTAGCTTTAGCCTTATCATCTAAACCCATAATATTCTCCTTGATTAGCGATTAAATAACTTCAAAATCAAAGATTTGCTTTTGAAGTTGAGTTGTTATCTGTGTACAATCTACCTGCTTTTTGAAGTGGTAGACTTCTGCCAGAAGACATATTAGTTCTCTATGCTAAAAGAGGGAAAAGATCGATGATAGTTACAGTTATTAAGCTGAAAGTAATATTAATAAAAGTAAACTTTAAAATCAAAAAAAGTAATTATGGCAAATAATAGCTCATTTCAACTCCAAGCACCTTTTCAACCAACCGGGGATCAGCCAAAAGCGATCGCCCAGCTAATAGCAAATATTCAATCTGGAGAGCGCTATCAAACCTTATTAGGGGCAACAGGTACGGGTAAAACTTTTTCTGTAGCTTCTGTAATTGAAAAAATTGGCAAACCTACTTTAGTTCTCGCTCACAACAAAACTTTAGCCGCCCAGCTATGTAACGAGTTGCGAGAATTTTTTCCTGAAAACGCCGTAGAGTATTTTGTCAGCTATTACGACTACTATCAACCAGAAGCATACATTCCCGTTACTGACACCTACATCGAGAAAACTGCCTCAATTAACGATGAAATTGATATGCTACGCCACTCCGCAACACGGAGTCTTTTTGAGCGCCGAGATGCGATCGTTGTGGCTTCCATTAGCTGCATCTACGGTTTGGGTACGCCAAGAGAATATCTAAAAGCCGCTATTCCCTTGCAGATAGGAAAAGAAGTTAATCATAGAGAACTTTTACGCGACTTAGTAACAGTACAGTACCGCCGCAACGATTTAGAAATGAGTCGCGGACGCTTCCGGGTGCGGGGTGATGTATTAGAAATTGTCCCTGCGTATGACGATCGCATTGTGCGTGTAGAATTTTTTGGCGATGTAGTAGAGGCAATTCGCTATGTCGATCCGGTAACGGGAGAAATTCTTAAAAGTATTGAAGCAATAAATATCTACCCAGCAAGACACTTTGTCACTCCAGAAGAACGGTTAGAAGGCGCTTGCGAAGCAATCGAGCAAGAATTGAAGCAAAGGCGAAGTCAATTAGAAGCTGAGGGCAAACTATTAGAAGCCCAACGCATCGACCAGCGCACCCGCTACGACTTAGAAATGCTCAGAGAAGTTGGTTACTGCAACGGCGTAGAGAACTACTCGCGTCATTTAGCCGGACGCAGCCCTGGAGAGCCGCCGGAGTGCTTGGTTGATTACTTTCCTGATGATTGGCTGCTAGTAGTCGATGAGTCTCACGTCACCATCCCGCAAACACGCGCTATGTACAATGGCGATCGCGCCCGCAAGAATGTATTAATCGAACATGGCTTTCGTTTGCCTAGCGCCGCCGACAATCGCCCCCTCAAAGCTGATGAATTTTGGCAAAAGGTCAATCAATGTATCTTTGTATCCGCAACTCCTGGAGAATGGGAAATCGAGCTATCAGAAGATCGAGTTGTGCAACAAATAATTCGCCCAACTGGAGTTATCGATCCAGAAATTTTTGTGCGTCCAACGGAGGGACAAGTAGACGACTTACTCGGAGAAATCAAAGATCGCATCGACAAACGCGAACGAGTGCTAGTAACTACTTTGACTAAGCGCATGGCAGAAGACTTGACCGAATATCTGCAAGATCGGGGTGTGAGAGTACGGTATCTGCACTCAGAAATCAATTCAATTCAAAGGATCGAAATCTTGCAGGAATTGCGCGAAGGGGTCTTTGATGTATTGGTGGGCGTGAACTTATTGCGGGAAGGTTTGGACTTGCCAGAAGTGTCTCTTGTAGCAATTTTAGATGCGGATAAAGAAGGCTTTTTGCGCGCCACGCGATCGCTAATTCAAACTATTGGGCGAGCGGCGCGTCACGTCAACGGACAGGCAATTATGTACGCAGACAACCTCACCGATAGCATGGCAAAAGCAATTGAGGAAACGGAGCGGCGTAGAGAAATCCAAACTGCCTACAACGAACAGCATAATATTACGCCCAAGTCGATTATCAAAAGATCCGCTAACTCAATTTTGTCTTTCTTGGAAGTATCGCGGCGACTAAATGCCCAAGAATTAGCCATCGTTGACGAACAGGTAGACGATTTGCCTTTAGACGCACTACCCGACCTCATCGTGCAACTAGAAGCGCAGATGAAAGAATCTGCAAAAAACTTAGAATTTGAAGAAGCAGCAAAATTTCGCGATCGCATTAAGCGTTTGCGAGACAGATTATTAGGGCATTAGATATTAAGTGGGTAATTCCTATGCAATCGACGAATGCTATTATGCTCAATATTCCCAATTTGACAGCAAAAGAATTTATAGAGCTTTGTAAAGCCAATCGGGATTTGCGTTTAGAACTTGCTGCTAGTGGAGAGGTAATTATTTTGCCTCCAACTTTTTCTGGGACAGGAAAACAAAATTCTGGGTTAGTGGCTCAACTTTGGAATTGAAACGATCAAACGGGTAGAGGTATAGTTTTTGACTCCTCTACAGGCTTTACATTGCCCAATGGTGCAGTTATTTCTCCTGATGCCTCTTGGATAGCTAAAGAGCGATGGGACACATTAACCCAAAGTCAACAGCAAGAAGAATTTTCTCCTTTAGTGCCAGATTTTGTCATTGAACTACGATCTTTTAGCGATACGCTCAAAAAGTTACACGAAAAGATGCAGGATTATCTAGATAATGGCGTTTGTTTGGGTTGGCTGCTAGATTCTTCAACCAAGCAAGTAGAAATTTATCGCCTAGGGCAAAATGTGGAAGTAATAAACGCACCAAATACTTTAAGTGGTGAGGATGTTTTGCCGGGGTTTGTTCTAGATTTACAGAAAGTATGGTAATGCGATCGCAAGTAGAGACGTGGCGCTGCAACGTCTCTATTTGTTTCAACCTGTATTTCGCATTCCGGCAGCAATTCCATTAATCGTTAGTAACGCACCTCTAAGCAATTCTCCTTTACTGTACCGGGAATGAATTACGCCAGAAGTTGTACTACCAGATTGACGCAACCGTTTAAGCAGAGATACTTGTAAAAAGCCCAAGGGGACAATTGTGCCATTTCGCAACTGTACAGATCTTTGCAGCACCGGATCGCCATCTAGAAGTTGTTTGTGCGCTGTAATTGTCAAAACTAAGTCGCGAGTCAGGTAATATTCATTAGCAATTTGCTCAAATACCCTTTCCAAACGCGCTTTATCTTCTGGGTGTGACAACTCATCTACATAATGCTGCGCCATTTGGATATCTACTTTAGCTAGAGTCATTTCTACTTTAGAAATCACCATTTTAAAAAATGGCCATTTCATATAGAAACACCGCAGCAGCTTAATGTGATCTTCTGGCTTTTCTTGCACAAATTCTTGCAAAGCTGTACCCACGCCATACCAAGAAGGTAATAAAAAGCGAGTTTGCGTCCAGCTAAATACCCAAGGAATCGCCCTTAAACCACTTATATCTTTGTTTCCCGACTGACGACGAGCGGGGCGAGAACTAATTTGCAGTTGGCTGATTTCGCCAATGGGAGTTACTTGATGGAAAAAGTCGATAAAGTCTGGCTGTTCGTAAATCAAATTGCGATAATGAGAACGCGATCGCGCTGATAACTCCTCCAATATCTCATTCCACGGCTGAATATTATCAAACCCAGTCCGCAATAAACTTGCTTGAATTACGGCAGTAGCGACCGTTTCCAAATTATAAAGTGCCAATTGCGGCAGCGAGTATTTAGAAGCTAATACTTCCCCTTGTTCGGTAATTTTGATCCGTCCATTGATACTGTTACCCGGCTGCGCCAAAATCGCCTCATAAGCAGGTCCTCCACCCCGTCCCACAGAACCACCGCGTCCGTGAAAAATCCGCAAGTGTACTCCATACTCCTCTGCGATGGTTTGCAGGGCTTTTTGGGCTTTATGAATTTCCCAGTTGCTACTCAAAAAGCCTGAATCTTTGTTGCTATCGGAGTAACCGAGCATTACTTCTTGTAAGTCAAAACTATGTTCCCCTTTTGAGTCATAACCCCCAGCTAATAAAGCCCGATACAATGGCATCTCAAACAGGTTTTTCATTACTGAAGGAGCGCGTTGCAAGTCTTCTACGGTTTCAAATAACGGCACTACTTGCAGTGTTCCTGTCGCTGTACCAGGGTCAAATAGCCCGGCTTCTTTAGCTAGTAACAATACTTCTAGTAGGTCGCTCAATTCACGACTCATACTGATGATATAAGTTTGACAAAGATTAATGCCAAACTCCTGTTGCAAACTTCGCACTACCCGAAAGGTTTGAATCAATTCGTTCGTTGCGGGGGAAAAAGGCAACTCTGAAGGTATCAAGGGGCGACGAGTTTGTAGTTCGCCCGATAGCCAACTAACCCGCTCGGCTTCGGATAGTTCGTGGTAAGGTCGGGGTAATATTTGCAGATACTCTAAAATTTCATTGAGAGCATCAGCATGACGAGAGGATTCTTGACGAATATCTAAATGAGCAAGGGTAAAATCGTAAATTTCAACTTGAATAATTAAGTTTTCTAGTTCTCGGCAAGTAATGCCTGTTTCCTGAAGATTGCTTTGAATTAAACGCAAATCTGCTAAAAAATCTGCGGCAGATTCATAAATTCCTTTAACATCAACAGCGATTACTTTTTGACTTAAGTCTGTGCTAGACAACCTAGCATTGCGATCGCGTGTATTTTCTAACCTTTTCAGGATATAGCATAGTTTTAACCTGTAAGGTTCTTGCCGATAACGCAACGCTTGCGCCTCGTACACCTCGTTCATCTGCGATTGTTCTTGTTCTAGCGATTCCAATAAGTCGGGCAATACATCGCTTAAATGCAACGATAAGCTTAATAAATCCGTTAGGCGCTTAACAGACTTGATATATTTTTCTAGTACCATCTGCCTTTGATAACAGGCAGTTTGCCAGGTAACTTCTGGGGTTACTGAGGGGTTGCCATCGCGATCGGAACCTACCCACGAACCAAACTTACAGAAATTCTTGCTAGGCGGATTTAGGTGGGGAAAGCTTTGATTGATGGAGTGTTTGAGGCTGTGATACAGTTTCGGAATTTCGTCAAACAAAACTTCCTGAAAGTAGTGCAAGGCGTATTCTACTTCATCTAAAACTGCTGGCTTAAACTGATGTAACTCATCGGTGCGCCACCACAGCCGGATTTCTTCAGTCAACTGCTCTTTTAATTCTGCCGCTTCCCAGGAACTTGCTTCATCGACAATTGCTTTACCTTCTTCTAATTGATCGAGTTGTTGTAACAACTTAGCCATGCGGCGTTGCTTGTCGCGAATTGTATGACGGACAATCTCTGTCGGGTGCGCCGTAAACACCAGTTGAATATCAAGTTGGTCAATTAGTTGCTGAATATGCTGGGGTGGCACATTCATATCGCGCAAGTAAGGAAATAAAGTATGAAATGTACGCTGATTTTGGGGTTCGTTATGAATAGCTTGCCAATTTTTTTCTAATAAATCTGCTCCTACCCCGCCATTAACAAACTGCGGTTCTTCGGATATAGAGTCAAGTAGAACTTGTTGAGACTTTTGGGGAAAACGACTGAGGAGTTGCTGGCGCTGTTCGTAGTGCTGCTCGACAATGTTAATTAGCTGGAAGTACAAAGCAAAAGCACGCGCAGCGCGGATTGCTTCGTTAAAATCCAATTGAGCGATTAACTGACTCACCACCGAAGCCCCATCGTTGGTTGTTTGACCTTCTGGGGAACACAAGTCGCGCAGTTGTCCTAAAAGATTGACTAATTCTTGACCGCATTCTTGCCGAATTACCGACTCCCACAAGTCCTCTACTACTTGAAGGCGATCGCGCAAAAACAGATCGATGGGAGAAACAGTAATACCTAATACTTCATCAGAGGAGTGGAGGAGCGATCTCATAAGTATTTGTTCGGGTAAAGCCGGGAATGATCTAATAATTTTAGGGTTTAATTCCGATTAAAGTCGTTCACAATCAACAAAACTTTGTTCGCACTTGTGAAATTAGGTTAGTTTTATTCATTTTTTTCTGGAAAAGGGAGAATCGGCAGGCGATCGCCTCTAAAAACTTCTACACTAGCATCAGAAATCGCATTTAGAGCCGGAGTTAAAGCTTTACTTGCTACCAGCAATCCTAATACAGGCACAGTACCCAGTTGCAGCAATGTGCTAGTTGCGATCGTAAACAATCCCAAGTCTAAGCCGTCCTTGGGTGACGGTTGGTAAGGCGAATTAGACATCGTTAATTTTAGTTAATTATATTAGCAACTTATTGTGGCTCAAAAGCCCCAATAATTTTGTTTTCCTCTTAAAGTTTAGTTTAGCGTTCCTAACAGGCACAGAACTTACAAAGTTTGAATCTATCTGTTATTTGTTTAGAGGTTAGGCGTAAAGTAATCGAGTGACATCTTTTGTCTTTCTTTTAGCTGTAGACAACATCTCAGAAAAAAACTTATACTTAATCCTCAACTTTATGAACTACACCGCGAGGAGAGTATTATCGCCGAACCACTAAACCTAACCGTTAGCCTAAGAGGTACTCGTGAAGTCAAGGATAACTACCAGCTATTCCGCCTCACAGGTTTGTTAGATGCTTTTTCCGAACCAACATTTCGCAAGGTTATTGGCAAATATATAGAAGAAGGACCAATACATATCATTTTGGATCTTTCTCAAATTGATTTTGTTGATAGCTCTGGCTTAGGCGCTTTAGTGCAGCTTGCCAAACTTGCTCAAAGTGCTGAAGGAGGTACATTGCAAATTGTCACTAATGCCCGTGTCACGCAAACAGTGAAGCTGGTACGCTTAGAACAATTTTTGTCCCTACGCCCAAGCGTCGAGATAGCGCTAGAAAATACTAAGCAGTCTTAAAACTTCGACGTAGAGAACTTACTACCCGCTATCCGATTGCCAAATCTGGATAGCTTAATTTTTGTGTTTTTATTGCAAAGTTAACTGCCGAAATTGGGGGATCGAGCATAATAGTCAAGACAGCTATTATCTTCCCCACCACTTATGTGGAGTTAAGACACCAATAAATAACTAAACCTTTAGTAAAGTTACTAGACCAATTAATAAGAGGATAAATAATTTGTGACTGAGGAGAATAAGTGCTTAGTTCAAGAGTCAAAAGAATTGGCAGCCCAATCTTTACAGTTGATGAACTCGACACCAATGAACCCAGCACAAATACAACAAGTTTCACCTGCGGCTTTAGCCTATATAGGTGATGCGGTATACGAGCTTTATATCAGAACAAGCTACTTGTTACCTCCAAAGACAGCTTATGCCTATCATCAATTAGTAGTTGCCCAGGTACGTGCTGAAGCTCAGGCGTTACAACTAATCTCTCTAACTGCTTATTTGACTCCTATAGAATTAGAAATTGTCCGCCGGGGGCGTAATGCGGCTAACCGTCCCCCAAAACGAGTAGATGCCGAAATCTACGGGCGGGCTACTAGCTTGGAAACTCTAATTGGTTATCTTTATTTGACAAATTTTCCTCGTTTGAGTCAGTTATTGCAAAAGCTAAATTTACTTGAAGCAGAAGCAAGCAAATAAAAGGGATATTGAAGCTTTAAAACCTAGTTGCTCTCAGCACTTCAAGGCTATTGAAAAATGCTGCTAAGGAGGTTAAGCACATATTAAAATACATTAGTATACATTTAAAGATTCCGAAAATCAATCTTTCGATACTGAAATAACTTTTAGATTTCTATAAACTACTATCGATTCGGCTCGCCAGAATCTAATTTAACAAAAGCAAATGGCTGATAAACCTCATAAAAAGATAGTCTCTGGTAAACCATATCAAGGTAAACCAAGAAATACAACCAACAACGGTTCTAAACCCGTTTTAAAAAAATCAATAAATAATGGCTACGATCGCGAACAGTCAAGGCAGTCACTCAAAAACGTTAGAGTGAGCTTGCCCAAAGTTTCATCAGCGAACAGTAATCGCTACAATGACGATCGCTTCAAACCTGCTGCGCCGAGGAGCGATCGCGACGAAGATCGTTATAAACCTTCCCCATCTCTAGAACCTCCTAGTAGCACCGAAGACAGCGACTTGCTTTATGGTCGTCACACTGTACTAACAGCTTTAGAAAATCAACGTTCTCTCAATCGGTTGTGGATTACGTCGCGCCTGCGTTACGATCCCCGATTCCACACCTTAATTGCTCAAGCAAAGGACAATGGCACAGTTGTTGATGAAGTTGAACCCAAACGATTGGATCAAATTACCAATCGCGCTAATCATCAAGGCATAGCTGCTCAAATTGCTCCATATAGTTACAGTGAACTTAGCGAACTAATTGAAAAAGCCAAATCTAGTTCCGAGCAGCCAGTAATTATTGTTGCTGACAGCATCAACGATCCGCATAATTTAGGAGCAATTATTCGTACCGCCGAAGCAATTGGCGCGCAAGGCTTAGTTATTCCGCAAAGAAGGGCAGTAGGAATCACCTCTACAGTTATGAAAGTAGCGGCTGGAGCCTTGGAAACCTTTGGAGTTGCTAGGGTCGTAAACCTCAGCCGGGCGTTAGAAGAATTAAAAACTGCGGGCTTTTGGATTTATGGTACGGCAGCTAATGGCAGTCAGCCCCTACATACCGTGCAATTTAGCGGTGCGGTAGTATTGGTAGTCGGCTCCGAAGGAGAAGGATTGAGCTTGCTAACTCAGCGCTGTTGCGATGTCTTGGTATCAATTCCTTTGGCTGGAAATACTCCTAGCTTGAATGCCTCGGTAGCTACAGGCATGGCTCTATATGAAATCTATCGCCAAAGATGGGGAACTATACTTCACTTAGAAAACTCGAAAAGCCAAGCGTAAAGAGTTATAACAGGTTGTAAATTATGTTGACAGAGATTTAAACCACACTTTGTAAACAATAGGAGAGCAAGAAAATGAAAAGTATTTGGCACGATCTCAAAGAAATTTTGACTAACTTTTTTCAAGGGTTAGGCTGGGCATGGTGGGTTGAAATTATTACCCAAAATCCTCGTTGTACTTATTACTTTGGACCCTTTTTGAGTACAAAAGAAGCAACTACTGCCCTCAATGGGTATGTAGAAGACTTAGAACAAGAAGGAGCGATCGGCATAGAAGTGCAAGTCAAACGCTGCAAACCCCAAGCCTTAACAATTGCTGAGGATGTGGGAGAAAAAAGAGAAAACTACGTTAAGCCAGCTTTTAGTAATTAAAGTGTCTATTGTTAGGGGCATATTTGCCCCTAGTTCATCACTTCGGGATGGGTAGCAAGCCAAGCATTAATATCGCTATTTACTTGCTGGGGTATTTCCCAAGGAAATAAATGGGCGGTATCGGGGTAGCATTGCCATTGACAATTTTTGAGATATTGGGCAGTTTCTAAACTCGATGAAGCCGTAATATGTCGATCTTCCGCCCCCGCCAGCATTAAGCACGGAACTTGAATTTGCTCCAAAGCTTCTAAACGGTTATAGCCAGCTTTGAGAGCAGTATTGAGAGCGCCATTAGCCGCCGCAGAAGTTTGCAAAAAAGCCGACATGGCATCGGAGGCAAGATAGCGGTAGGTAGCAGGTGTGTGTTGTTGAACGAGGTAGCGGTAAAGGGACTTTTTGCCAAAGTTGTCAATATTCCACTGCCAACTAGGTTGAATTTGATTAATGATTGAAGCAACCCCAGTAAATAAATTATCTTGCCAGCTAACCTGTGGATGATTGGCCCTAGGACGTGCTGCTGTAGCAATTAAAATCAATCCCGTAACTCGTTCGGGTAACTTTAATGCTAGTTCCATTGCTAAGATACCACCCAAAGACCAGCCAAGGATAAGGCATTTTTCAATTTTTAAGCTGTCTAACAGCGCCTCTAGGTCAGTTAAATGGTCTTGCATGAGGAAATTGCCCTGAAAGCGACTTTTTCCATAGCCGCGCAAATCGGGCGCGATCGCCTTAAATTGTTGCGACAAGGGTTGAGTAAATACTGACATACTACTTCCCGAACCTGGATGCCCGTGCAAGCAAAGAATCGGGAACCCTTGCCCTTGGATGTAAGTATTAAGTTGATGAGGTTTAGAAGTCACAGAATTTGTAGGGTGTGCTACGTCGAAAATCAAGCCCAAATATCTTGTAAATCTAGCTCAAAACCAGGTAAAACATCTTCCCCAAATAGAGAGGTAGGCGCATTTTGAACTTCTACTGTTTGATTTGGAAGGTAAATTTCTACTTGGCGAGTTTCGGGATCGATTAACCAACCTAAGCGAGCGCCATTATCTAAGTATTCTTGCATTTTGGTTTGTACATCAATTAAGCGATCGCTCGGCGAACATAATTCCAGCACAAAATCAGGACAAATAGGCGCAAATTTACGCTTTTGAAACGCATTCAGAGCATTCCAGCGTTCTTGTTCGATCCAAGAAAGATCGGGAGAACGAATCGCGCCGTTAGGTAGCGTAAAACCTGCCGAAGAATCAAAACCCACACCAAGACGAGCTTGCTGATTCCACCGCCACAACTGACCAGCTAACCCCCAATTTTGCCTTCCTGTCTCGCTTCCGGCTGGTGACATGATAACTAATTCTCCTGTGGAAGTGCGTTCAAATCTTAAATCTCGATTGGAGTGACAAATCTGCTCAAATCGTTCATCGGTAAGTTCTATAGCAGCGTGGAGATTTAGAGTTAGGGCAGTCATAGCATTTATAGGGTTGACTTACTATTAAAGCTAACAATTTTTAAGGACGCTGGAAGAAGCGATCGCCTATACTAAATTGACTTATTGAGGAACGCGCTTATATGGCATCTATCCGCGAGTTGCACCATCAGCTAGTTAACAAAGAACGTTCGGCTGTAGAAATTACCCAAGAAGCTCTAAATCGCATTGAAGCCTTGGAACCCAAAATACATAGCTTTTTGTGTGTTACGGCGGAGCAAGCATTATCTCAGGCAAAAGCCGTTGATGCCAAAATTGCCGCCAATGAAGACATTGGCTTATTAGCCGGAATCCCCATCGGCATTAAAGACAATATGTGTACTAAAGGCATTCCCACAACTTGCGCCTCAAAGATGCTAGAGCATTTTGTCCCGCCCTACGAGTCAACAGTGACGCAACTCCTTGCTCAAGCGGGGGCGGTGATGGTTGGTAAAACTAACCTTGACGAGTTTGCAATGGGAAGTTCTACCGAAAACTCTGCTTATCAAGTTACTGCCAATCCATGGGATCTAACGCGAGTTCCTGGCGGCTCCTCTGGAGGTTCTGCCGCCGCCGTAGCCGCCGATGAATGTACCGTGTCTATTGGATCGGATACGGGGGGTTCTATTCGCCTACCTGCCTCTTTTTGTGGGGTTGTAGGGATGAAACCAACTTACGGCTTAGTTTCGCGGTTTGGATTGGTGGCTTTTGGTTCATCTTTGGATCAAATTGGACCTTTTGGACGCAGTGTAGAAGATACGGCAATATTGTTAAATGCGATCGCCGGATACGATCCCAAAGACTCCACTAGCCTTAAAGTCGAAATTCCCGACTATACCCAAGCTTTAAAAACTGACCTCAAAAACCTAAAAATCGGCATTATTACGGAAACTTTTGGCGAAGGTTTAGATCCGGTAGTTGCAGCAGCGGTAAATAAAGCTATTGAACAACTTAAACAGTTAGGTGCAGAAATAAAAGAGATTTCCTGTCCTCGCTTTCGCTACGGCTTACCTAGCTACTACATTATTGCCCCTTCGGAAGTATCGGCAAACTTGGCTCGGTACGATGGGGTTAAATACGGCTTGCGTACTTCCGATCCCGAAAACTTGCTATCAATGTACACTCGCACTCGTGCGGAGGGATTTGGTGCGGAAGTCAAACGGCGGATAATGATCGGGACTTATACCTTATCGGCGGGGTATTACGACGCTTACTATCTCAAAGCTCAAAAAGTCCGTACTTTAATTAAGCAAGACTTTGAAGAAGCTTTTGAGCAAGTGGATGTATTAGTATCGCCCACCGCGCCAACTACCGCCTTTAAAGCTGGTGAAAAAAATGCCGACCCTATTAGTATGTATTTGACTGATTTGATGACTATTCCGGTAAATTTGGCAGGTTTGCCAGGTTTAAGCTTACCTTGTGGCTTTGATGATAATGGTTTACCAATTGGCTTGCAGCTAATTAGCAACGTTTTGCGTGAAGATCAATTATTTCAAGTTGCTTACGCCTACGAGCAATCGACTGAGTGGAAAGATCGTATACCACCATTGAATTAAGGTGTGTTATCTAGGGGTGATAAGTCCAAACTTTTCATCCCTCCTCTAAAAAACAATTATGCTGAAGAAGCCTTTATTTAAGTTGCTATTAAGTACGGGGATTGTAGTTGCGATCGCTTATTTAGCTATTTGTACTTACTTATTTCGCCAGCAAGGGCGTTTTATCTTCTTTCCTTCCTCGGTCATTGAAACTACACCCAAGGCTTTTAACGTTGACTTTCAAGAAGTCTGGCTCCCTGTAAACACGGCTTCCGGTAAGGTAGAAAAAATACACGGTTGGTCGATTCCTGCCCCTAAAGCCAATGCTAAAACCTTACTATATTTGCATGGTAATGGCATAAATATCGGTGCGAATACCGCTCACGCTCATCGCTTTCACCAGATGGGTTTTGCCGTACTAATAATAGATTATCGGGGCTACGGGCGCAGCGAAGGTAGTTTTCCGAGGGAAGAAACTGTTTATCAAGATGCTGCGACGGCTTGGAATTACTTAGTCAAACAGCGACAAATTCAGCCTAGTAATATTGTTCTCTACGGGCATTCTTTAGGAGGTGCGATCGCAATTGATTTAGCCACCCAGCACCCCGAAGCCGCCGGATTAATTGTCGATAGTTCGTTTACTTCTATTGCCGAAATTGTCAATACTCGCGGTCAATTTAGATTATTTCCTGTTGATTTAATTCTCAATCAACGCTTTGAATCTATTCAGAAAGTAAAGCTTCTACAAATGCCCGTTTTATTTATTCATGGCGCAGATGACGCGGTAGTTCCTAGTAGCATGAGTAAACAATTGTATGCGGCTGCGCCTAAGCCTAAGCAGCTATTTATAGTTCCTAATGCTGGACACAATAACACTGCGGAGGTTGCAGGTTTAAAATACTTTGAAATAGTAAAAAAGTTTGTTAGGCAACTAATAAAGTAGAAAAATGCGCTCGTGTCAATTATTGCTTATAATGTATATACAGCAGCATTTATAAGCGCGAAAAATTACATAAATTAAGTCAATCAACTCTAACTATTTAATAAACCTATGTCTTTTGTTGGTTTACACATTCACAGCGATTACAGCTTGCTTGATGGTGCAAGTCAACTACCTGCACTGGTAGATCGAGCCATTGAATTAGACATGAAAGCGATCGCGCTTACCGATCACGGGGTAATGTATGGAGCGATCGAACTAATTAAAGTTTGTCGGAGTAGAAATGTTAAGCCAATAATTGGCAATGAAATGTATGTCATGAACGGCGATATTGAAAACAAAGCTCGTCGTAGAGTACCTAAATATCATCAAGTTGTTTTAGCTAAAAATACTAAAGGGTACAAAAACTTAGTCAAACTAACTACTATTTCCCACCTTAAAGGTATGCAAGGTAGCGGTATTTTTGCTCGTCCTTGTATCAATAAAGAATTACTTACCCAATATCATGAAGGGTTAATAGTCACCAGTGCTTGTTTAGGCGGCGAAATACCTCAAGCTATCCTTGCTGGAAGACTAGATGTAGCGCGAAAAGTAGCAAAAGAATATAAAGCTATATTTGCTGATGATTACTATTTAGAGATTCAAGATCATGGAATGCAAGAAGACCGAATTGTTAATGTGGAAATCATTAAAATTGCCCGCGAGTTAGATATTAAATTTATTGCTACCAATGACTCGCATTTTGTGTCTTGCTACGATGTAGAAGCTCACGACGCATTACTATGTATTCAAACTAAAAAGCTAATTAGTGAAGACAAGCGGATGCGCTATAGCGGTACAGAATATCTCAAATCCGCTCAAGAGATGAAACAATTGTTTCGAGATCATCTCCCAGAAGACGTAATAGATGAAGCGATCGCAACTACCTTAGAAGTTGCAGAAAAAGTTGAGCCTTATCATCTCATGGGTGAGTCTCGCATTCCTAATTATGAAGTGCCTGCGGGACATACGGCGGATACTTATTTAGAATACGTTACTTGGCAAGGATTACTACAAAGATTTAATCGTAAGTCTCCCAACGAAATTGAGCCAGTTTACAGAGAAAGGCTAGATTACGAACTAAAAATGATGCAGCAAATGGGTTTTGCTACTTATTTTTTAGTTGTATGGGATTACATCAAATATGCTAGAGATAATAGCATTCCTGTAGGACCAGGACGTGGATCTGCAGCAGGTTCTTTAGTTGCTTACGCGCTGCAAATTACTAATATCGATCCCGTACATCATGGCTTATTATTCGAGCGATTCTTAAACCCAGAACGTAAGTCAATGCCAGATATTGATACAGATTTTTGTATTGAAAAACGCGGCAAAGTGATTGAATATGTGACAGAAAGGTATGGTGCAGATAAAGTTGCTCAAATTATTACTTTTAACCGCTTAACGTCAAAATCTGTACTCAAAGATGTGGCAAGAGTGTTAGATATTCCTTATGGAGAATCTGACCGCATGGCGAAGCTAATTCCTGTAGTTAGAGGTAAGCCAACTAAGTTAGCTGTAATGATTTCTGCTGCTACACCAGCACCAGAATTTAAAGAAAAATACGACAACGATCCAACGGTACATCATTGGATTGATATGGCGATGCGCGTAGAAGGAACTAATAAAACCTACGGAGTTCACGCCGCCGGGGTAGTAATTTCATCGGAACCTCTAGATGAAATTGTACCTTTGCAAAAGAATAATGATGGCTCAGTGATTACTCAATACTTCATGGAAGATTTGGAATCGCTGGGGTTATTAAAAATGGACTTTTTGGGATTAAGAAACTTAACTTTAATTCAAAAAACTGTCGATTTAATTCAGCAAAATCGTCATATTACTATCGATCCTGATGCTTTACCTCTAGAAGAAAGGAGAGTACAAAAAATCCTTGCTAAAGGCGAAGTAAAAAAAATGCCTAAAGATGTAGAGAAAACCTACAAAATATTAGAAGCAGGTGAATTAGAAGGTATTTTTCAACTTGAATCTTCAGGAATGCGGCAAATAGTTAGAGATTTGCGACCTTCTTGTATAGAAGATATTTCTTCAATTCTGGCATTATATCGACCAGGACCATTAGATGCGGGTTTGATACCTGAATTTATTGATCGCAAACATGGTAGAGAAAAAATAGAATATAAAACTCCATTACAAGAGCCAATTTTAGAAGAAACCTACGGAGTTTTAGTCTATCAAGAGCAAATTATGAAACAAGCTCAAGACTTGGCTGGGTATTCTTTAGGACAAGCCGACTTACTCCGGCGAGCAATGGGTAAAAAGAAAGCATCAGAGATGCAGAAACATCGAGAAACCTTTGTAGATGGAGCCGCAAAAAATGGCGTAAGAAAACAAGTAGCTGAGTTTTTATTCGAGCAAATGGTCAAATTCGCGGAATATTGCTTTAACAAATCCCATTCTACAGCTTACGGATATGTAACTTATCAAACGGCTTACTTGAAAGCAAACTATCCCGTTGAGTATATGGCGGCGCTACTAACTTCAAATAGCGGCGATACAGACAAGGTGCAAAAATATATTGCTACTTGTTTGACGATGAATATTCCTATAGAACAAGTAGATATCAATCGTTCGGTTATAGATTTTGCTCCGCTTGAAAGTTCAATTTTGTTTGGATTTAGTGCAGTGCGAAATCTTGGACTTGGTGCAAGCGAATGTATTTTAGAAGCAAGAAATAGTGGTGGCGAATTTAAGTCTTTAGCCGATTTGTGCGATCGCGTAGATTTGCGTACAGTTAGCCGTCGCGCCTTGGAAACCTTAATCTTATGCGGTGGTTTTGACAAAATTGAGCCTAATCGCAATCAGTTAATTCACGACTTGGATATAGTTTTAGATTGGTCGCAATCTCGTCTCAAAGAACGCGCAAGCGGACAAGTAAACCTCTTTGATTGGAGTGGTTTAACAAATAACGAGCAAGCTACTAACAAGTTTGACTCGGTTCCCAAAGCTGCAAAAGTAGCTGATTTCTCGCAACAAGAAAAGCTATCCAAAGAAAAAGAACTACTTGGCTTCTACGTTTCCGATCATCCCCTAAAATCTATCCGTTCCGCCGCGCAAGTTTTAGCACCAATTAATTTAAGTGAATTAGAAGCGCAAAGCAAAAAAGCCTTACTGTGTGCGGTAGTAATGATTAGCAGCATTAAACCAATTACTACCAAAAAAGGCGATCGCATGGCGATTGTGAAACTTGAAGATTTGACAGGACAAACGGAAGCAGTGGTATTCCCTAGAGTATTCGAGCAAATTGGCTCGTTGCTAATTCCTGATGCGCGGCTAATTGTCTGGGGTAAAATCGATCGCAAAGATGACGACGGGCTTCAGTTAATTATTGAAAATGCTCAACTAATCGACAAAGTGCAGATGGTGATGGTAGAATTAACTATCGAGCAAGCCGTAGACTCTCAGCAGCAAAATCATTTAAGAAGCATTCTTCAAGAGCAATCTGGTGACAAAGAAAAAGCCAATACTCCCGTACTTGCGATCGTTACAGCCATAAATCAGCGTCAATTAGTCCGTTTTGGTCGTCAGTATTGGGTACAAAACTGCAATAGTGCGGTGGAGTCGCTTAAAGCAGCAAGATTTTTGGCTTATGCTCAACCTCTAGCCAATTTTAACTAAGCTAATCGGCATTTAAGCTGCATAATACAAAGGTAAAACGACTGAAAAGCAACTATGCCACCACCAGCCAAGAACTTTTTAAATCGCTCATTTAACGTCGAAAATAATAGTATTTTTGCTCTCAAGGGGTTAACATTTCTGCTAATTTCCGATCTAATTTTGTAGGAATCGTAAGGCTTAGTGGTTTCTTCTCGCTCAAATATTTCTTGAGGCAATAACTCCTCTTGAAACTGAGCCAAACAAGCTTGAGTTACATTTTCTTCGACAAAATATAATGTTTCTAACTGAGAAGCAAGTAGATTTGCTACTAACAAATACTTTTTAGATATACTTTTTTAAGCTGGCGAAAGTCTTTTTTTTGCTAACTAATTCTTGAGTCAAACTATGCCAGTCTGCATTGTTTATTTTTGCTTGCTCGTTTTCCCAAACTTGCTGACAAAGATAGAGTAATAGCTTTTTTAGCCGTAGAGAATCTTCGTGTTGCTCTAGCTCTTGAATAACTTGAGGTAATAAAGATAAGTTTTCCATGATATTAGGGCCTTATTTATTACCTCGATTGTATTAACGATCCCTCGATATTATATGTAGAAAGTATAAAGATTGAAGATTATATGCGATCGCACGATAAAAAATCCGTGCGGCTACTAACTGCACGGATTAAATTAGAAACTAAGATAAATTTATAGTGCTATATAGCTTCTCGGACATCTAAGTTAAACAGCATTTGTAGCGACTGCATACAACGCCGTCTAGCTTCAATATCTTGTTCCGCCCTTAGTTGCACCATCGGATCGTGAAGAATTTTATTGACAATTCCTCTCGCCAAAGCTTCAACTACTTCTTGGTGCTTCTCAGCAAACTCCGATCCTAGGCGAGACAAGGCTTTTTCCAATTCTTGTTCGCGAATAGCCTCCGCTTTATCCCACAAGCACCTAATTGTCGAAACTGTCTCTAGACTGCGCCACCAATTATCAAAAATTGCCACTTCTTCCTCTAACAACTTCTCCGCTTCCATTGCCATCTTGCGACGGCTGGCGTGATTTTGGGCGACTACAGCCTTCAAATCGTCTACGTTGAACGCTTGGACGTTTTCTAGCTTCTTTGCGTCTCCGTGGACGTTACGCGGCACAGAAATGTCAAATAACATTAACGGATGATTTGGTTCTAAAGCTGCTTCTAATTTGGCACGATCTACCAAAGGCTCGGTTGCTGCCGTACTTGTAAATACCAAGTCTGACATTGCTACCACTGCCATCATTTCGGAAATTGGTTGAATTTGTAAAGTTACTTGACTAAATTGCTTAGCTAATTCTTCCGCACGCTGACGCGATCGATTCAAAATTGTAATTTGTACCGCACCTTTTGCTAACAAATGCTGTACCAGTAGCCGCGACATTTTCCCCGCACCAATAATTGTCACTCGACAAGCTGCCAAGTTTTGGACTTTCATCTGTGCTAGTTCCACCGCCGCCGAACTGATAGAAACCGCACCCGTACCAATATTGGTTTCTGTTCGGACGCGCTTACCCGCCGTGATTGCTTGTTTAAATAGCTTATTAAGAATAGATTTGATGCCGTTGTATTGTTGCCCTAACTTATGGGTTTGCTTGATTTGAGAAAGAATTTGCCCCTCGCCCAATACCAAGCTATCCAATCCCGCCGCCACTCGCATCAAGTGCATAACTGCATCTTGATGAAGCAGAACAAATAAGTGTTGTCGCAACGCCAACATTGGCAATTTGCTGTGTTCTGATAAAAACTGATTGACTTCTCTGATGCCTTGCTCGGTTTCGTGAGTAACGATATATATCTCTAAACGATTGCAAGTGCTAAGTATTGCAACTTCCTCGATATGAGGATAACTACAAAGGTGCGCCATAACGCTTTCCATCTGTGGTTCTGGAATACTTAACTTTTCTCGAACTTCCACCGGGGCAGTCTTGTGACTTAGCCCCACAACCGCAATGTTCATGTCTCCTCCAAGTATCGGCTAGGAGAACATAGGTGTCCGTCCTCCTAGCCTTGTGCCTCTTATCGTAGTTGCAGCGACTTGACATTATCGAATAGATGAATCGTATCGACAAAGCGTGCTGTCTGGGATTGGTTGGAAATGACTAGGCTTTGAGTTCTAGCGCCGCCACCAAAAAAGCGAACGCCTTCCATCAAACTACCAGGAGTAATACCGCAAGCGGCGAACAATATAGTATTGCCCGACGCTAGTTCATTAGCGTCATATACTCTATCCGCGTCATGAATATTCATTTCCCGTAATCGAGCAAGGTTGCCTTCCCTGCTTTCACCAATCAAACCTGTTTGTACTACTTCTGGATCGTAGATCAATTGACCCTGAAAGTGTCCGCCCAAACAACGCATTGCTGCGGCAGAAATTACTCCTTCAGGGGCGGCTCCAATACCCATAAGGGCATGAATATTAGTCCCAGAGAAGGCGCAGCAGATGGCAGCAGAAACGTCACCATCGCTAATTAGCCTAACTCTAGCTCCAGCCGTGCGGATTTCTTGAATTAAATCTTTATGGCGGGGGCGATCCATCACTACCACCACTAACTCTTCTACGGCACGGTTCAAACATTCAGAAAGAATTTTGAGGTTATCAGTGGCGGATTTGTTGATATCTACATGACCTTTAGCGGCTGGAGGGGCAGCCAATTTTCGCATATAAAAATCTGGCGCGGCAAATAAGCCACCTTTTTCGGCAATAGCTAAAACTGCCATTGAACCATTTTGACCGTAGGCAACTAAATTAGTACCTTCGCAGGGATCAACGGCAATGTCAATTTCAATTAATTCATCTGGGTTGCAGTATGCTTTGGCATCTTCGCGGGTACAAATACCCACTTCCTCACCGATGTACAACATGGGAGCCTCATCGCGTTCGCCTTCACCAATAACAATGCGACCCCGCATATAAATTTTGTTCATCCGCTCGCGCATGGCTTCTACAGCCACTTGGTCGGCAATATTTTTCTCACCCTTACCCATCCATCGAGCGCTAGCGATCGCTGCTTGCTCTACTACCTCGATAATCTCTAGCCCTAATGTATTTTCCACGAAGTCTGTCCTCTAAACTGCCGATGAAGTTTGGCGATTTCAGTTCTCAAGTCTACCAAAGCGCGGATACCACTAATAAAAAGTATTAACTCAAGGAGTGTTAAGTTTTACTGCTAAATTAATTTGCTTCTAGTAAAAGGCGATCGCTTTTAAAATCTAGATATGTGTATTATTCACTAATTAAAACAATGTTAGATTTTCTTAACCCAGTCCTCAACCGCCATCCCGAACGCATCAAAGCCAATGTAGAAATCTATACTTGGCAAACTTGCCCTTACTGTATCCGAGCAAAATTGCTGCTGTGGTGGAAGGGTGTCAACTTCACTGAGTACAAAATTGATGGCGATGAGTCTGCTAGAACCTCCATGGCAGAACGTGCCAACGGCAAGCGCAGCGTCCCGCAGATATTTATTAATAACCAACACACAGGAGGCTGTGACGATCTCCATAAGCTAGACAAACAAGGTCAGTTAGATCTAATGCTTGCTCAAAGCGCTTAAAAAAAGTGGATAGTCAAATTGCCCCGCCTTACGAGCAACATAAATATTGGATGCAACGGGCGGTTTTGCTAGCACAACAGGCAGGCGATGCCGGAGAGGTCCCTGTCGGGGCGATCGTCGTCGATCGCCACAACGAGTTGATATCTGAGGCACAAAACTATCGAGAGCGCCACAATGACCCCACAGCCCACGCAGAAGTTGTTGCTTTGCGCTTGGCTGGTCAATGTTTGCAAACTTGGCATCTCAACGATTGCACGCTTTATGTCACGTTAGAGCCATGCCCAATGTGTGCGGGTGCTATTATCCAGGCACGGGTTAAATTGCTAGTCTATGGTGCTGACGATCCCAAAACTGGCGCTGTCCGTACGGTTAGCAATATTCCCGATAGCCCTTGCTCTTATCATCGACTGGCGGTGTTGGGGGGCATTTTAGAATCTAATTGTCGCCAGCAATTGCAAGCATGGTTTGCTCAAAAAAGAATAAGTAATAGGTAACAATTCTCAATTTTTCTAGGATGACGCTAGTGAAAGTGTCCTCATCGAACAAGACAATTACTATTAGAAAATTTACGTTTGGATTAATCTAGTTTAAGCCCGCAGCCATCATGATGACGCAAATGGAACCACAATCTATTGACACTCCCAACCTTAGCAATGAAGAAGTTGCTCTTTCTGCGCCAATTAGTTCCAGAGTTTCGCCTTGGCTAGCACCATTAGCGTATTTTTTGGGGTGTCGAATTGTTTTACCGTTGCATTTTGGCAAAATTGTGACTTCTGGACAAGAAAATTTGCCAATGACAGGTCCTGTTATTCTTGCGCCTACTCATCGTTCTCGCTGGGATGCGATGATGATCCCGGCGGTAACTGGTCGCACCGTAACCGGGCGAGATTTAACTTTTATGGTGTCGGAGAACGAAGCATCAGGTCTTCAAGGTTGGTTTGTCCGCCGCTTGGGTGGTTTTCCTGTCAACACTAACCGTCCATCAATTCGCACTTTGCGTCATGGCGTTGAGGTACTTCTACAACAAGAAATGCTGGTCATGTTTCCTGAAGGTAATATTTTCCGCGATGGCTCCGTTCATCCCCTCAAGCCAGGACTTGCTCGTTTAGCTTTGAGTGCAGAAACTACTCATCCTGGCTTAGGGGTGCAAATTGTCCCAATTGGAATTAAATACAGTCAAGAGTATCCTCAATGGGGTTGTGATGTGTGGATTCGCATCGGCGCTCCCCTCAAAGTGGCAAATTACGATCGCGGTTCGGTCAAGCAAAGTGCTAAACAATTAACTATTGATTTGGAAAATACACTCAAAACTTTGATTTGAGGTTATGCGCCAATCTAAAAGGAACCAATTACTCATTCATTAAGTCTACGTCTTGGAAACTTTGAACGGGGAAAGCAAATTTGGTAAAAACACCAATGAGAGTTAAGATACCCAAAGTTTTAATTAGTTCGATGTTCTCTTTGTACCCAGTTACGCCATGATATTTGCTGGAACTATTCGCTTTTTGCCTCGCTACACCTATCTAACGTTTTTATCGTCGGTATTAGTTTTGATTACTCTAGTACCAGCTAACGCTCAAAGTGCGAAACCACAGCAACCGAACAACCCTAATCAAACCCAACCAATCGATCCTGCTAGCCCAAATGTTCTTAGTCCCGATACTCAAAATAACAGCGTATTGAGCGTACAAGGAGGACAGCGTTTGATGAACGAAGCTAGTAGTGCGGTTTCTGCTCAAAATTATACTTTGGCTACCAAAAAACTCCAAGATGCTCGTCAGGTTTTCAATCAAGTATCAAATTTTTATCAAGAATTAGCTACTAGCTTTTCTGGTATTGATAATCGTCTTGCTGACAGCCAGCGCAAAAAAGCCTTAGATACTGCCCAAATGCGGGATGATGCAACCTATCAACTAGCTTTAGTGCATCGGGCGCAAAATCAGCCTGAACTCGCTGTACCTTTATTAGTTCAAATTATCCGCAGTCAAAACCCTACAAGAGACTTAGGTAAAAAAGCTTATCAACAGTTATTTGAGCTAGGGTTTGTAGATGCTCCTTTTCCCACCAGTGGCGGTGCTGGCACTCAAGGTACAAGTGGTGGTGCTAGCGGTCAAGGTAGCAGCCCTGCAAATCCACCCAAGAAGTAGTTAAATTAGAAAGTAATTGAGCAGCAATATATTAAGGAACCGTGATGATTAGCCCGCAGCAAGTTGAGGAAATGATTAAGGTAAGTCTTTCCGATGCTCAAGTACAAGTACAAGACTTGAAAGGCAGTGGCGATCACTATCAAGTTACTGTTGTTTCATCCCAATTTGTGGGTAAAGGGCTTGTGCAACAACACCAGCTAATTTATCAGGCTTTGGATCGGGCAATGTCCTCTGAAGCTATCCACGCTTTGGCAATAAAAACTTCTATCCCCCAAGCTTCATAGCTTAGAATTGAACTAATTTAGCCCTCTACAGCATAACAACAAAATTATGACTCCAGAATTGCAAACAAAAATTGATAATTTGGTCAAGCAAAACAAAATTGTAGTCTTCATGAAAGGCTCTAAATTGATGCCCCAATGTGGATTCTCCAACAATGTCGTACAAATTTTGAGTACGCTAGGAGTACCGTTTGAAACAGTTGATATTTTGGCAGATAACGAAATACGCCAGGGCATTAAAGAATACTCCAACTGGCCTACAATTCCCCAAGTTTATGTCAGTGGTGAATTTATCGGCGGCTCGGATATTTTAATTGAGATGTACCAAAAAGGTGATTTGCAGCAGATGGTAGAAGTTGCTCTAGCTTCTTAAAGGATATATCTACTGCATTTTAAAAATCCCCAAGACTATTTGAGTCTTGGGGATTTTCTGTTAGTTAAAAATTTATTATGAATTTTGCCTAAGTGACCCTTTAATAATAATCCGACTCCGCTTCAGTTTGTGGTAGAGGTGTTTCAAAATTAAATGGATCGTAAAGAAAGCGGGTAGCATCTTCTTCTAAACGATGAATTAGATAAGGTTCAATTGCTTGAGTTTGGCGCAAAGCTGCTAAATATCCGTCTAAAAATAGGCGCAAATCGTCAGAGCGATAACCTCTTTGCCATAATTCAACTAAGGCATCGGTTAATCTTTGATAAAAGCGAATAGTTTGAGTATCTTGTAACATAACTAAAAACTAAATAAGGGGATATTGATTGGTACATAAGTGGAGGTAAAAATCCGATCGTTTCTAGATTTGATTTTTCTATATTAATGGCAATTGATACTATTAATTAACCATTAAATTGGTTTATGGGTAAAGCAACCAACCAACAAAAGTAAAAACATTAATCGCAGGGATTAAACAGGAACTAGCGCGATCCCCAGCTACTTAATTACATTGTAATCAAATAAATCTACTTATAAAATATATCTATGGAGCTAGTCTTAGCTTAATTAGAAGCTACTCCTAAGAAATACAAATTTTGGAAAAAACAATTAAGACGAGTGGATCAGACAGTAGAAGCGGCGCTCGGCTACTCCTCTCAAGCCAAATATAACTGATTTGATAGCTTATACTGGTGTTCTCGTTGGGTTTTTGCTGCTAATAACAAAAAACTCTTACAAAGCATAGTCGTTATGACTGTGCTTTGCAAAACATCCTTATTTGCCCATAAATGCATAAATTATTAGCTATGTTCTCTTTTGGGTAGGTAGAAAATACCTACCTGAAAAAAATACAGTGCTTTGGTTAAGTGCGGCTTAAATTACCAAAGCTGAAATATTTTTAATAACGTTGTTAGTTATTTGCTTTTATAATCCAGCATTACCCAGAGTAGCAATGGTTACAAAACCCAGCTATTAGCTTTGTTATGTTGATTAATGAAAGCGCAAAGGAATATTAACAGTGGGTTTGGTTGCAATTGAAATTGTTGAAGGTAATCCGCATCTGCGAAGTCTTTTGAGTTGGCACTTGCAACAAGTAGGCTACCGAATGTATCAAGCGGCCAACCTCGCACAAGGTAGAGAAATATTTTTAACTCAGCAACCAACTTTAGTAATTCTTGATTCCGATCTGCCGGATGGCGACGGTGTAGAATTTTGTCGCTGGTTGCAGTTACAGCAACAACCATTAGTTTTGATGCTGTCAGCGCGAAATACTGAACCTGATATAGTTACAGGTTTGCAAGCAGGCGCTGATGACTACTTAACCAAACCTTTTGGAATGCAAGAGTTTATGGCAAGAGTGGACGCAATACTACGGCGCAAGCGTACTCCTGTCGCTCCAGCTTATCTAGATTATGGTGCTTTGCAAATCGATTTAATCCAGCGTCGCGTCCGCTTTCAAGGCGAATTTATAGATTTAACGCCTCAAGAATTTAGCTTATTGTATGTATTAGCGCAAGCTAGTGGTGAAGCCCTAAGTCGTTCAGAATTACTCCGCCGCGCTTGGCCCGATGCGATCGATAACCCGCGTACTATTGATACCCATGTTTTATCTCTACGCAAAAAGATTGAAGTTGATGCTAGAGCGCCAAGTCTAGTTCAAACTGTGCGGAATGTCGGCTATCGCTTCAATATAGAAATGATTGATAATAAAAGTCCTTCCCCCTCCGAAGTGAAATATCAACTTACAACTACTCACTTTAGAAATCTTCAACCTGCGGCGGTAAGAAATCAGCGCTAAACTTGTGTTTTTGAGGTGTCGGCAGTTCAAAATATAGATTGTCCTTATACTCACGTCAATCTATGCGATCGCCAATTAATGTAGCTGTAGTCGGTACGGGATTTGGTCAAAAAGTTCATATTCCTGGCTTGCAAGCACACCCACGCACTCAAGTTGTAGCAGTTTACAATCAAGATGGGGCTAAAGCTCGATCAATTGCCCAAACTTACAACATTCCTTATCCCTGCACCAGTTTGGATGAAATTTTTGCCCGCAAAGAAGTCCAAGCTGTTAGCATTTCTACGCCGCCATTTTTGCACTATGAAATGGCGAAAACTGTATTGCAAGCTGGAAAACATTTATTACTAGAAAAACCGACCGCATTATCTGCTTTTGAAGCACGAGAATTATATAACATCGCCTCAAAACAAAATGTTGTTGCTGCGTTAGATTTTGAATTTCGGTTTGTCCCTGCGTGGCAGTATTTAGCCGAACTTCTCGCCGCAGGTTACACCGGACAACAGCGTTTAATTAAAATAGATTGGTTAGTTCCAAGCCGCGCCGATGCTACAAAGCCTTGGAATTGGTACGCTCGTAAAGATTTGGGGGGAGGTGCGTTGGGGGCGTTGGGTTCCCATACTTTTGATTATATTAGTTGGCTATTTGGGGATGTAGAGCGATTGTGCGCCCATTTAAGCACCGCCGTGAATCTGCGCCCCGATAGCAATGGGGAAATGAAACCTGTAGATGCTGACGATAGCTGTATGCTGATGCTAGAACTAGCTAACGGCAATCCTTGCCAAGTAAATATTAGTGCCTGTACTTATCAAGGGCGGGGACATTGGGTGGAAGTATATGGCGATCGCGGTACGTTAGTATTAGGCAGCAATAATCAAAAAGATTACGTGCATGGTTTTCATGTGTGGGCAAGCTTAGCTGGAGAACCCTTAACGGAAATGGAAATTCCCCAGCGTCTAGCTTTTGAGCAAACCTATACCGATGGGCGAATTGCCCCTTTTATTCGAGTAGTAGACAACTGGGTGCAAGGAATCGATCGTGGTATTGCCCTAACGCCCTCGTTAAGAGAAGGAGTTTACAGCCAGCTATTGATGGATCTTGCTCATCAATCCCACCAGACTCGCCGTTGGGTAGACGTACCAAAATTGGCTGATTTTCTTAGCCCATAGTTTCTCTAACAGTTTTGATTTCCTCTAAGGGTATGTCTTGCTTCTCGCCCGCAAAGTCATTATCTGGAGTGAGAAATAGCATACAATGACACTCTTTGCGCTCTCTCATAGGTACACAAGGGCAATTCCAAAAGGTTGCGTGTACTTCAGCTTCTTTATCTTCATAATGACGACAAGGACATAAAGGTGCGCCCAAATCGTTTTTGTGTTTGGCAAGTCCTTCTATAACTACCGCCGTTACTGAAGGTTCGGCACAAAAATAAGTTCCTGTACGTTTGGCGTAGGTTTGGGAAAACTGCCACATTGCTTCTAAGTTTTTATCGGTAGATAGTTTTGAGTTTTCTTGAGAATCCATAGTAAAGACGCTTAGGAGATAAGATTTGCTATTTTTGCATTTTAGCTTAGAGGCTGTTTGAAAAGGTATGGTCTATAAATTGCTATACTGTACAAATCCCTCTTAGCTTCGCTAAAAAAGGGAGAGGAAGGCTTAAGCCCTTCTTCTTAAAGGGAAGCCAATTATTACCAATTAACCAAACTACTTTCTAAACATTCTTTAAGAAACAAACCCAAGCTAGTCAAATTAAGGGTTTTTGTAGCTGTAGTTGTAGCGATTGCTCTGCTTGAATTGTTAGCCCTGGCAATTGCCGATTTTCTAAGTTAGAAGTTTTAGAGCTATTTTGCCATAATACCCAGCGACTACCAGGAGGCAGCGCCTTCAATGTCTGTGGGTTTTCACTCAACCAAATTAGAGCATGGCGTGGCAAATTGTTGCCTGTAGCTTCTTCTTGGGCGTTTGTTGCGGCTAAAGTTTCTAAAACAAGGCGATCGCCTGTAATTAAGCCTGTACTCGCCGTCCACAATTTTACATTCAACTGTTGCCTGACTGCATAAAAATACAAAGAAGCCGCCGTCGTTACCGCTTGTTCAAAATTATCAATTTGCCAAGCCGCCGCACTATCTAAGCAAATAATTATTTCTTGTCCGCTCGTAATTACTTCTAATTCCCGGACTCTAAGTTCGCCATAACGGGCGCTTGTTCGCCAATGAATCAAACGAGTCGGATCGCCCATGCGGTAAGGGCGCAAACTGCGGGTAATGCCAGAAGTGGATGACTGGAAACGCTTTTGACTATCTGCTTGCAACTTGTCTTCAAGCCCAATTTCATCGATTAAGGGACAATGAGTTAGGGTAAATACCGATGGATAGACGATCGCTTTAGCTACAGAAATGCGATCGCGACGACACCAAAATAATCCCAGAGGTGCAGCAGTCCGAAGCAGCACTGTTTGCCATTGATACACACCCCGGCGCGTTGTTGGCAAGTCGTAAACCCAACGATAGGAAGTTTTAGGGGCAATTTCTTCTATGGCTATTTTGACGGGCTTTCCGAGAACAAAAGGTAAAATATCTTGGACTTGCAATAAAGTCTTTGGTTGAGATGTTTGATTATGTATTTCTAGTTCAATAGTTAAGTTATTCCCTGCACTTACAGGTTGAATAGACTGACGGCTAATATTAATGCCGTTTAGAGAGCGTTTTGGTAAGGCGATCGCTATCCCCAAAATCGCAAAACTCAAGCCACTAATTACATACAGCCACCCTGCCATAGTATTAATTGCTGCACCAAAAAAGCATATTGCTACCCCCGCCAATACCCAACCACTATAATCCGGTTTGACAGCGTGAGTTTCTAACCAGTTAGTGCAACGATTGGCAATACTCATGCGCAATTATAATTACATACTACAAAGGTGGGCGTTGACCCACCTTTTATAGACTACCAGCTTACTTAGAATTTATCTTCTAACTAGCTTTTTACTTACCTTCCGCAAACGAATAGATTTAGGGGTTACTTCCACTAATTCTTCCGGTCCAATGTACTCTAAAGCTCTTTCTAGGCTCATATCCAAGGGTGCTTGTAACTGTACCAATTCATCACTACCCGCCGCGCGATGGTTAGTTAACTGTTTAGTTTTGCAAATGTTTAGTTCTAAGTCTTGAGGACGATTGTGTTCGCCGACAATCATTCCTTTGTAGACTTTTGTACTAGGGTGAATAAAAAACATTCCTCGATCTTCAGCATTTTTCATTGCATAGAAAGTCGAAACACCTTCTTCAAAGGAAATCAACACGCCGTTGCGTCGAGCTTCAATATCGCCAGACAGGGGACGATAATCTAGAAAGCTGTGGTTCATGATTCCATCACCGCGAGTTAGGCGCATAAATTCGCCTCTAAAACCAACTAAACCACGAGCGGGAATTACAAATTCTAGCTGAGTACGTCCGTTACCACCTACTTGCATATCTTGCATTTCGCCTTTACGCTGTCCTAGGCGTTCGATGCAACTACCTACTCCGTCTTCTGGTACGTCTAATACCAAGCATTCGTAAGGTTCGCAAGGTTGTCCATTAACTTCGCGGTAAATAACTTGTGGCTGAGATACTTGAAACTCATAACCTTCACGGCGCATGGTTTCAATAAGAATGCCTAAGTGCAATTCTCCTCTACCGCAGACAAGAAACTTGTCTGGGGAATCAGTTTCTTCCACGCGCAAAGCAACGTTTGTTTCTAATTCTCTAAATAAGCGATCGCGTACTTGTCTTGAAGTGACTAACTTGCCTTCTTGTCCAGCAAAGGGCGAATCGTTGACAGAGAAGGTCATCTGTAACGTTGGCTCATCCACTTTAATTAAAGGTAAAGCTTGGGGTTCGTTGGGACAAGTAATGGTTTCGCCAATATTTGCTTCAGCAAAACCTGCTACAGCAACAATATTTCCAGCGCTGGCTTCTTCTAAATCAATACGCTTTAATCCTTCAAAGCCCATCAATTTGCTGATTTTGCCTTTAACAATTGCTCCAGATTCCACAATTAATGCTGCTTGCTGTCCAGAGCGAATTGTGCCATTGTGAATTTTGCCAATCACAATTCGTCCTAGATAGTCAGAATAATCTAGAGTTGTTACTTGCAACTGCAAAGGCTTATTTACATCGCCGACGGGTGGCGGTACGTGGCGCAAAATTGCCTCAAATAGCGGCTGCATATCCACTGATTCATGTTCTAAATCGTCTTTGGCGTAGCCTGCAAGTCCCGACGCGAATAAGTAAGGAAAATCGCATTGGTCGTCATCTGCGCCTAGTTCCAAGAATAAATCTAATACTTTATCAACAGAGCCGTGGGGGTTGGCTTGGGGTCTATCGATTTTGTTGACTACTACAATCGGGCGTAGTCCTTTCTCTAGAGCTTTTTTCAGTACAAAGCGAGTTTGAGGCATGGGACCTTCGTTGGCATCTACAATCAAGATGCAACCATCTACCATACCCAATACGCGCTCGACTTCTCCACCAAAATCAGCGTGTCCGGGGGTATCAACAATATTAACTAAAGTTTCTTTGTAGCGAACGGCGGTATTTTTAGACAAAATTGTAATGCCCCGCTCTCTTTCTAGGGCGTTGGAGTCCATGACGCAATCAGGGACTTCTTCCCCTTCTCGAAATATGCCAGACTGTCGTAGCAAAGCATCAACGAGTGTCGTTTTGCCGTGATCGACGTGAGCGATAATAGCAACGTTGCGAATGGGGAGCGTCATAAAATAAGGACTAAGAACTTAGTTTCTATAAGGGCTGGTGTTCTTTAACAGAGTTCCTACCAAAATCATCTATCTGTAAAGAATCCTTAATGATTGTAGCTTGTTTACTCGCAAAACAGCCATTTTATTTAGTGATCGCCTTCTAACCCAAGCCGCCGTCAGTAATAAACTTTCTAATTTTGCTTTAGCAGCGCTTCATTTAAAGTAAAGACTTCAACGGTAGAGTAAAGCCAGGTACAACATCTTCACCACTCAATATTGCTGTAGCTGGGTACTGAGTAATTGATAAGTCACTTTTGCGATAGACAAAGGCTTGCTGATTTTGGCGATCTATTAACCAGCCAAGTTTTACACCATTTGCAATATATTCCTGCATTTTGGCTTGAAGCTGGGACAAGCTATCAGTTTTAGAACGAATCTCAATAGCTAAATCGGGAGCTAAGTCCAAAAAGCGATCTTCTCCTTCATCCCAACCTGGCGGTAAACGATCTTTGGCAACAAAAGCTGCATCAGGCGATCGTACGGCACTATTTGCTAACCTAAAACCCGCACTAGAACTAAAAACTTCACCTAGATTGTTACTTTCTACCCAAGCTAGGAGATAAGCGCCTGCTTTTAATTCTCTATTACTAGAAATTCCACCAGTTGGGGGCATAGTTACGAGTGTACCATCAGCATTACGTTCAAATCGCAGTTCTGGATTTGCTGAACTCATCAGCATCAGTTCGTCATCGGTAATAACAGATATTGGCTGTAACTCTACCTGTGCGCTATTCATAACGATGCTTCAGTAATGATACACCTTCAATTATAAGAGCGTGTCAGTTTTATCTTACATTTTTAAATATGTCAGTTTTATCTTACATCCTAAGAGGATTAAGTGTGGTCGTAGCGGTGAGAAATCCTCAATTATAAATTGCTCTGCTATGTTGAGTTTATTTAGGACAACTGCCAACAATGCTTTCAGAACGCTTTACCGAAGCTTTAACTTATGCAACGCATCTCCACGCCAAGCAAATTCGTAAAGGTTCGGGAGTTCCTTACATTGCTCACTTATTGGGTGTTGCTAGTATTGCTTTAGAATATGGAGCTAATGAGGAGGAAGCGATCGCAGCTTTGCTTCATGATGCGATAGAAGACCAAGGGGGAGACGTTAAGCGCCAAGAAATTCGCCGCCCTTTTGGAGACACAATTACAGATATTGTTAATGGTTGTACAGATAGCAAAACTATCCCAAAACCACCTTGGAGAGAACGCAAAGAAGCTTATATTGCTCATATTTCTAGCGCTTCCCCATCTGTAATTATTAGTTTCATCCGCAGATAAGTTGTACAATGCGCGTTCAATTTTGCAAGATTACCGCGTAGTCGGCGAAGAAATTTGGCAACGATTTACAGGCGGAAAAATCGGCACTCTTTGGTACTATCGAGTGCTAGTTGAGGCATTTCGCCGAGTAAAATAACGCCATTAGTTGCAGAATTAGAACGGGTGGTTGTAGAGCTAGAACAGTTGGTAGCCGTAGCAAACCAAGTAAAATCTTGATACTTTACAATATTGCAAAATGGCAAACGTGCGACTGGAAGGGATTAAGCGCAGATTTAACAACGTTACGGCAATTGAAGACATTACGTTTACAGTTCCCGACGGGCAATTTTGGGTATTAGTTGGACCATCGGGTTGCGGTAAGTCTACAGTATTAAGGACGATCGCGGGATTAGAATCTGCTACCGAGGGAAATCTATATATTGGCGATACTTTAGTTAATAATATTCCGGCAAGAGCGCGGGATGTAGCAATGGTTTTTCAAAACTACGCTTTGTATCCGCACATGACGGTAGCCGAAAATATTGGCTTTGGTTTGCAGATGCGAAAAGCCGATCCTAAAACGATTCGCGAGCGCGTGAAGGTAGTAGCAAAAAGTCTTTCTTTAGAACACTTGCTAGAACGTAAGCCAAAACAACTTTCTGGCGGACAACAACAAAGAGTAGCATTAGGGAGAGCGATCGCACGTCAACCCCAGGTATTTTTATTAGATGAACCTTTATCTAATTTAGATGCTCAGTTAAGAGACGATACGCGGGTAGAACTGAAGCAGTTGCATCAACAGCTAGGGATTACAACTATTTATGTTACCCACGATCAAACCGAGGCGATGACATTAGGAGATCGCATTGTGGTACTAAATAACGGCAAAATTCAGCAAATTGGCGCACCACAAAGTATTTATGCAAAACCTGCAAACCGAATGGTGGCGACTTTTTTAGGCAATCCACCTATGAACATTATTCCAGCAATTTATACAAATAATAGTTTTAAAGTTGGCAGTCAATTTTTAGCTTGTCCAACGAGTATTAGAGCAACATTACACCCTGTTGAGGGACAAGGATTTGATTTGGGGATTCGTCCTGAAAGTATTAATATCAAACAATCGGCTGAAGATGGATTAATTGTAGAGGTAAAGGTAGTAGAACCTTTGGGGAGAGAGACATTAATTCGTTCTGAGATAGCAGGGGTGCAAATAAATGTCCAAGTGGGTAAAGATATGCGATCGCAACCGGGCGATCGCATATCTTTAGAATTGGACCTAGACCAATTATTTGTATTCGATCCAACTACGGGTAATTCGTTATATCCTTAAACTCCCAGAAAAGCTGGTGGATAAATAACTTTGCCTTTCTGAGTATCGTAATAGCTATTTAGTGTCTTAACCATAAAAAACTCCTCTGGTACTGGAAAGGGAGACTCGATACCGTAGCAAACCGATGGTTTAAAGCCAAAGCGGGTATAAAACTGAGGGTGTCCCAAAATGATCGCTATAAATTCTCCCATTGCATCTGCTCTTGCCAAACCTTCTCGTACTAAAGCGCTACCGATACCTTGTTTTTGAAACTGCGATCGCACTGCTAGAGGAGCTAAACCAAGAACTTTGTAAGTCACTTCATTTACTAAGTCTATATAGCTAAATAAAATGTAACCGATAATAAAGCCATCAACTTCGGCGACTAGGGAAAGATTGGGAATATAGCGATCGCTCTTACGAATTTCCTGCACTAGACGAACTTCATTATCCTGCTCAAATGCTTGCAGAATGGTTTCAGAAATCGCTGGATAGTCTGATGGCTGTTCGGAGCGGATTTTCATTGATCTTCGTTAAACCATTTGTTTTTGATGTAGCTGTGCGTGTAACTGACTGGGAGCAAAGGCTCCGTGTTCGGTAATAATGGCTGTAATTAAGTCAGCAGGAGTAACATCAAAGGCGGGATTGTAAAAGTCTGCGCCTTCGGGGGTAATAATTGTTTCTCCTATTTGATAAATTTCTACAGGATCGCGTTCTTCAATGGGGATTTCGCTTCCGGTCGCTAGTTGAAAATCAATCGTAGACAAAGGTGCAGCCACAAAAAAAGGTACGTTGTGAGCTTTAGCAATTAAAGCCAGACTGTAAGTACCGATTTTATTTGCCGTATCTCCATTAGCTGCAATGCGATCGGCTCCTACTACGACCGCATCAATCATTTTGCGCTGCATACAGTGCGCTGCCATACCATCCGTTATCACTGTGACGGGGATACCTTCAGTTACACATTCCCAAGCGGTGAGCTTTGCTCCTTGGAGACGAGGGCGGGTTTCGTCGGCGTATAATCTTGTCAAACGTCCTTCACGCCAAGCAGAACGCACTACACCTAATGCTGTACCGTAACCAGCCGTTGCCAAAGCTCCAGCATTGCAATGAGTAAGCAAATTTAATTTATCGGGGTTAGCGGGTAAAGCCTCTAAACCATAGTCGCCGATCGCATTACAAGTTTGCAAGTCTTCGGAATTTATTATCTGAGCGGTTTTGAGGAGAATTTGTTTAATTTCTTCTACAGAGCCAATGCTTTCGTAGGCTGTTCTCAGCATTCGGGAGATCGCCCAAAATAAGTTTACCGCCGTCGGACGAGTGGAACGCAATAATTGAGCAACTTCTTCTAACCGCGTCAAAAAGTAATCTCGATCTTGGGTGTTAATTTTCCTTGCTCCCAAATACATCCCATAAGCCGCCGCCACTCCAATTGCTGGCGCACCTCGGACAATCATAGTTTTAATAGCCTGCGCCATATCATCGCTGCGATGAATTTCTACTAGGGAGTATTCGTTAGGAAGGCGAGTTTGATCGATGAGCCATACCGCGTCTTCAGACCAAATAACCGGATAAACTTGTGTATTTTGAGTCATTATAAAATTATTTGTAATGTGCTGAGTAACATGAACGTTCATGCAGGTTAATAGAATTGACCATCCTGTGCTTACTGTTCGCAATATTGATACTACTTGTGATTTTTACTCGCGTGTTCTTGGGATGCAAGTAGTGACTTTTGGTAGCGATCGCAAAGCATGACAATTTGGCAATCAGAAAATCAACCTTCATCCAGTAGAAAAAGAATTTGAGCCAAAAGCTCTCAATCCTATCCCTGGTTCGGCAGACATTTGTTTTATAACAGAAATTCCGCTCTATTGAGTAATAGATTGGATTAAATTTTGTGGCATTGAATTGGTAGAAAACACCGTACAAAGAACAGGAGCCGTAGGTGTTACTAAATCTATTTCCATCCGCGATCCTGATGGTAATTTGCTCGAAATCGCTAATTATATTTAATTATAGGGCAAGCAATGCTCGCCCTACACTTTTAAGAATTAAACAACCGATGGCTGCTTGCTGAAAAAAGCATTTAGTATCTGTTCTGCCATTTGCGGAGTTGTTAAACTCAAAGCTGCTTTAGATTCGTCTGGCTCGGCATGATCGACTAATATATCAGGCACTCCCAACCGCTTGACTGGGACAACTACATCCGCATCTAGCAATGCTTCTGCCACCGCTGTACCAAAACCGCCAATTAGACAGCCTTCTTCTAACGTAACCACGCGCCCAATTTGTTTAGCTAAGGGTAGAATCAATTCGGTATCCAATGGTTTAGCAAACCTCGCATTTACTACCGTTGCTTCAATACCGTGTTCGCTCAAGATTTCAGCTACCTGCATTGCGGGGTAAACCATCGACCCAAAACCAACCAGCAAAACATCATCGCCATGCCGCAGAAGTTCGCCCTTTCCTATAGGTAATGCTTCCCAGCCTTCTTCCATCAAAGGTACGCCATAGCCGTTACCTCTGGGATAACGCATAGCAATGGGTCCCTCGGTATGCTCTATGCCTGTAACAATCATCTTCTGAAGCTCCGCTTCGTCTTTAGGAGCCATCAATACCATATTAGGCAAGCAACGCAAGTAAGCAATATCGTACATTCCTTGATGGGTAGGACCATCCGCGCCGACAATTCCGGCTCTATCTAAGCAGAAAAAGACTGGCAAGTTTTGAATGCAAACATCGTGAACAATTTGGTCGTAGCCGCGTTGCAAGAAAGTAGAATAGATCGCTACCACTGGGCGCATTCCTTCGCAAGCCAAACCCGCCGCTAAGGTGACGGCGTGTTGTTCGGCAATACCCACATCGATGTATTGATTGGGTAACTTGGCTTGTAACTTATCTAAGCCCGTACCTGTCGCCATCGCCGCAGTGATACCGATAATTTTGGGGTTATCTTCCGCTAGTTTGACTAAGGCGTGAGCAAATACTTTTGAGTAGCCGGGGGGTTTTGGTTTGCCAGACGGGTTAGCTTTGCCACTGGTAAGATTAAACGGCGACTGAGCATGGTAGCCTACTTGATCTTGCTCGGCGATCGCATATCCTTTACCTTTGACTGTAGATACATGAACAATTACAGGTCCCGTATGCTGGTGTGCTTGCTGGAATGTCGCAATTAATTCTTCTAAATTGTGACCGTCCACGGGTCCCATGTAAGTAAAGCCAAGTTCTTCAAAAACTGCGCCTACTTTGGGTACAGCTAAACGCTTCATGCCTTCTCTAAGTCGTCCTAGTTCTGGAGAGAGCGAATCGCCAACAAAAGGCAGTTGCTTGACTTGTTCTTTGATATTGTCAGAAATAAACTGCACCGGAGGGCTGAGGCGCATTTTATTGAGGTGACGAGAAATTGCCCCGACGTTGGGAGAAATTGACATTTCATTGTCATTTAACACTACAAGCAAATTAGTTTTGGGCAAGTGTCCCGCATGGTTAATTGCTTCTAATGCCATCCCGCCAGTTAGCGCGCCATCGCCAATTACAGCAACCGTTTTAAACTTTTCGCCCTTCGCGTCTCTCGCTAGTGCCATACCTAGAGCGGCAGAAATGCTTGTAGAGGCGTGTCCTGCCCCAAAATGGTCAAATTTGCTTTCACCGCGCTTGAGGTAGCCTGCAACCCCGTCTTTTTGTCGGAGCGTGTCAAAGCGATCGTAGCGCCCGGTAATTAGTTTGTGTGGATAGGCTTGATGACCAACATCCCAAATGACTTTATCGCAATCTAGATCCAATGTCTGGTAAAGCGCCAGCGTCAGTTCTACCACACCCAAACCCGGACCGAGATGTCCACCGCTTGTTGCTACAGTTTGCAAATGCTTTTCTCTAATTTCACTAGCAATTTGCTGCAATTGGCGGATGGATAAACCGTGCAACTGGTTTGGATGGGTGATGTCACTCAGGTGCATATGGGGGGTACTCTCGCTGATTTTATCTGTTGCGATCGCGCCATTGAACTTTATCCACAAAAATTTGGATAAGGTCGCCGGGGCGATTGTATTTCCACCTTTCACTCTAGACCTTTTTGAATCTGGCAAGCAACTCTCAATTACCCGAAATAACCATCTATACCGCTCTGCGATTAGTAAAATGCTTTTTACAAAATTTTATTAATATTCAGTAACGACTCTAGGTTGCCCAAGGGCGACATTTTAGAGCAGTCCAGAACAGATGTCGGATAAATCCGACAAAGTAGTGATAAAATAGGAAGTTCATTAAATAAATCCAGCAAAATTACCCCCGAACATGGTCAAACTGCGATTAAAGCGCTTTGGGAAGAAACGCGAAGCAAGCTACCGCATAGTAGCAATAAATAGCCGCGATCGCCGAGATGGTCGTCCTTTAGAAGAACTAGGCTTTTATAATCCCCGCACTGATGAAGTAAAATTAGACGTTCCGGGAATTATTCGTCGTCTCCAACAAGGCGCTCAACCATCGGAAACCGTGCGTAGTATCTTACGCAAAGCTAATGTTTTTGAACAAATCAGTGCTACAACCGCTCAATAATATTTCAACAACAATGCCCGACTATCCTGGCTTGGTGCGCTTCCTCATCGAGCCATTTTTAGAATCCGCCGACTCTTTGAGTATCGATTGCGAAACTTCAGAAACTGCTGCCAAAGTCTGGATTCGCGTCGCCTTTGAAGGAGAAGACAAGGGGCGAGTTTTTGGTCGCGGCGGACGCAATATTCAAGCAATTAAAGCTGTAGTAGCGGCGGCGGCGACTTATGCTGGGCATTCGGCGTATTTAGACGTTTATGGTAGCCAAAGCTCTAATTCTTTTGACGGAGAGCAAATAGATCGGGAAGCTCCTCCAAGAGCTAGAGAAGCACAGCGCGAACCTCGCCAGGGGGAGGATTACCTCAAGCAGACTCCGCGTGAAAATGTCCCCAAACCTGCACTTAAGCTGCGCCCCCGCTTAAATTTGGATAGCGACAGCTAAACAAAAAAGATTAGCGGTTAGCTTGAACCTTCTTCAAAATTTGGCAGCTAATCGCTAATAGCCCTTAAGCTGATTAGCAAGTAAAACTTCTTTATAATAAAAATATTTATGGCAGAAGCATCGACGATTCAACTGCCGACTAAGGAAAGTGCGATCGCCTTATCTGGAGAACGGGAAGAAAATCTGAAAGCGATCGCCCAGCAAACCGGAGCAATACTGGTACTGCACGGGCAAGAATTGTATATTTCAGGAACCGAGCAGCAAGTTGAATTGAGTCGGAAATTGGTGCGGAGTCTAGAATACTTATGGATTAAAGGTAAAAGTATCTCCCAAACAGATATATCGACAGCTAAGCAAGCTTTGGATACTGAGCGTCAAGACGAATTACAAGACTTGCAGCGCGATATTGTCGCAAAAACCCGCAAGGGTGAAGAAATCCGAGCTAAAACTTTTCGCCAAAGGCAATATATCCGCGCTCTCAACCATAACGATTTAATTTTTTGCTCTGGTCCTGCGGGTACGGGTAAAACTTTTCTAGCTGTAGTTGTTGCCGTGCAAGCACTTCTTGCCAACAAGTACGAACGAATTATTTTAACTCGTCCGGCGGTGGAGGCGGGAGAAAAACTCGGCTTTTTGCCTGGAGACTTGCAACAAAAAGTTAACCCCTATCTGCGTCCGCTTTACGATGCGATCAATGAATTCATCGACCCTGAGAAAGTCCCAAGTTTGATGGAACGGGGCGTAATTGAGGTTGCACCTTTAGCTTATATGCGCGGTCGTACTCTCAATAATGCTTTTGTAATTGTAGACGAAGCCCAAAATACTACACCCGCACAAATGAAAATGGTGCTGACTCGTTTAGGTTATCGTTCGCGGATGGTAGTGACGGGAGATATGACGCAGACAGATTTACCTTTAAATCAACAGTCAGGATTAGCAGTGTCTTTAAAAATCTTACAAAATGTCGAAGGGATTGCCTTTTGTGAATTTTCCCAAAAAGATGTTGTCCGTCATCCTTTAGTACAAAAAATCGTCGCTGCTTACGAACTATACGAGAAATAATTTATGAGTGCTACTTTAAAAGAATTTTTGGAACAGTGCGAAAGGCTCTCAACTTTGCGACTAATTGTAACTAGCAGCGCGGCGGTGTTAGAAGCTCGCGGGAAGCTTGCGAAGCTTTTTTATGCAGAATTGCCCAAGGGTAAGTATGCAAATATGCACACTGAAGGTTTTGAATTTCATTTGAATATGGACGAAATTGTGCAGGTGAAGTTTGAGACGGGTGAGGCGAAGCGGGGGAACTTTACTACTTACGCGATTCGGCTATTGGATAAAGAAGGAAAATCGGCACTCAGTCTGTTTCTGCAATGGGGCAAGCCTGGGGAGTACGAAAACGGTCAGGTAGAGGCTTGGCAGGCTCTTAGACAGAAGTATGGGGATGTGTGGGAACCCGAACCTGTAGGCGAACTATAACGAGGCGTAGAGGTAATTGAGAGGCTTTTGGTGTTTGGTTTTGGTGGTGTTTTTTTGGAGTGGAGTAGCGCAGGCGGGACAGTTAGGCGATCGCCTTGCTAGTTTTCCGCGTTGGCAAAAGCTTACAGTACAGCCGCCTTCGGGGGATCTTATTTATCCTGGATGGCGGGTACTTGGAATGTAACGAGTACGTTAGTCGATGTAGCTGCGCCTTTAGCGCCTGATGTCGTTACCCCTGGTTTTGAAAGCAATCGCCGTAGTCTAAATGTACCTATAAGCTTTACGGTGCGATTTGTCCAGGACGCTTCGCAAAAATTAGTTGCAGATAGAGCTTTTAATGGCTTGAATCTAGCACGAGCTTATTTGGGTAACTCTGTTATGGCTGTTAAAGTCGATCCAACGTTTCCAAATAAGCAAATTACGCTGCTAAAGAGCGATCGCACTCTCATTTCTCTGGTGACTGGACGCGCTACGGAATCTTCGCAGAATAACGAATTTATAACTACTGAGGTATTTCAGCAGCTATTTAAAGGTGGTTCGCGACCTTACTTTAATGAGGTCGAAAGCACTACGGCTTATCAGTATTTAGATAATTCGACTATTGAAGCCGATCAAGTTACGGCGGTTTATCTGTCTCCTCAAGATCCGGATTACTTTAAGGCAAATTCTCAACCTGTAGCTTTGTACCGCTACCGTTTAGAATTTGCGCCTATCAATGTCTCCCCATAGTAGGATGCTTATTTTGAGTACTTATTTCTAGAATCCTTCTTGTCGCATTGCTGCAAAGAGCAAAATTATATGTTACATTTGTAGTGTATCCACTACAAATGCAGCCACGCTCAAAGTGTCGGCTTAGAAACCATGGCGACGTTTAAAGATATTGTTAATTACTATAAGCCGTATCATGCGATCGCAATTTTTAGTATTACGGCAGCTAGTATCTTTGAAATTGTCGATCTAGTTGTACCTTACGCAATTGGGCAGATTTTAAACGTATTGTCGCGCCAGAGGTTGGACAAACCCGTCCAAAGTGCGATCGCGTTTTTATCACAAATTACCCAACTACCGCAAAACCAGTTACTAAGTTTAGGATTTTTATTAGGCGTAATCTTTCTAGTTACAGTAGTTAGAGCGCCAATACAAGTTTGGACTACTTTGTGGTTTCATTGGGATATTGCTTTGCGAAGTCGTCAAAATCAAGCGCTGAAAACTGTAGAGAAAATCCTAACTTTACCTTTAGAATTTTACGATGAAAATAACCCCGGACGCATCGCCGGAAGAATTGCCAGAGGCTTAGAAAATCATACTTATACTTATCCAGAAATTGCCGGACAACTAATACCCAAGCTATTTAGAGTCTTGGGTATTTTTATCATGATTTTGTTGATTGAGTGGCGAATTGCTTTATTGTTTTTCATTTCATTTATCGTTATTCTTAGCATTAGTCTAAGAGACTTGAAGCAATTGATGGAACAAGAACGGCATTTAGATAGGTATATGGAAAATACTCAAAGCCGGACTTCGGAAATTGTCACCAACATCAAAACAGTTAAAGCCTTTGCTACAGAAGCTTTGGAACTCAAACGCCAACGCCAGCGATTAGATCGGGAATTTAAAGTAGTTGACTACCGCATTCATTTGGGATACATCAAGCTATCTACTTGGCAAAAAACAATTATTCAGTTCTGCGTGTTTGCAGTCCTAGGTTTAACACTGGCGGCGACTTTCCAGGGTGAAATTTCCCTTGGGCATTTTGTAACTACTTTAACTATCTCTAGCATGGCTTATGCAGAGATGGAACCCATTAACAACTTAGCGGAAATTTTCGCCCGTCGTTATGCTTCAATGCTGCGATTTCATGAATTTATGCAGCAGCCAACGGGGGTTGATGCGGCGAGTCTAATTGTATCTTCTGCAACCGATAAGGTGTATCGCTTTACTGGCAAGTTGGAGTTAGCTAATGTTAGTTTTGGCTACGATGCGGAAAGACCTGTTTTACAAAACATCAATCTATTAATTGAACCCAATCAAACAGTAGCTTTGGTTGGGCGTTCGGGTTCGGGTAAATCTACGCTAGTAAAGCTGCTATTTCGCTATTTTGAGCCAAATAGCGGTCAAATATTGATTGATGGTCAAGATATTCGTAACTTAGATGTTGCCAATTATCGCCGCAGACTAGCAATTGTGCATCAAGAAGTAGATGTTTTTAACGGTACTTTGCTCGATAATCTTACTTATGGCGATCGCAATGCTAGTTTTGAGCAGGTACAAGAAGCTTGTAGAATTGCTAGAGTTGATGAAGTTATTGCCCAGTTACCTGAAGGCTACTACACCGTTGTGGGCGAACGCGGTGTAAGGCTGTCGGGAGGGCAAAGGCAAAGATTAGGCATTGCGCGGAGTTTATTAGTTAATCCAGATATTTTAATATTTGATGAAGCGACATCTAGTTTAGATTACGAGTCTGAGCGCTCGATTCAGTTAGCTATGCGCTCAATTTTGGGTACGCGCACTACAATTATCATTGCTCACCGTCTCAGTACCGTGCGGGAGGCAGATAAGATTGTTGTTTTAGATCGCGGTAAAATTGCTGAAGTTGGTACTCATGCTCAGTTATTGCGCCATCAAGGTATTTACCGCCGCTTGCACGCGCTGCAAGAAACGGGCGAACTTTTGACTTAATAATGAGCGGCAAGATCGTTTGCCGCTTATGTTTAAAAATACTTGTAGCATTTAAAAAAACGTGCTATGATTATAAATCGTGGATCACATGGGTCGATGTCCGAGTGGTTAATGGAGACGGACTGTAAATCCGTTGCGAAAGCTACGCTGGTTCAAATCCAGCTCGGCCCATTTAAAAAAATCTAGATTTGCGATCGCCAAATCATTAAATTTGATTTGCCCGTGTAGCTCAGTGGTAGAGCACTTCATTGGTAATGAAGAGGTCATGAGTTCAACTCTCATCATGGGCTTAGTAAAAAAAACCAGTATATAGCAAGCTTTTGAGGCTTAAGAAGCAAACCTTAAACTTGTATAATGAATCTCTTGCTCACTGCTTTTTGTTTTTTTGATGATCGTTTGATGATCAAAAACTATCCAATTTTAGGGTAGAGTAGAGCAACTAAGTTTGTTAATCAAAATATACAGCAGCTTAAAAGCTCTAAGGGAAGTGTTGTTTTAGATTCGTTACGGGGTCGGTTGCGGCTGCGGTTGCCTCGTCACTTGTTTGATGGCAAGCAAACTTACTTAAGCCATTGAATACCGGAAACCCTACCAAACCCGTCATACTTTTGTAACTATGGCACTAGAAGCCGATGTCAGCATTCCCCAAATTGCTCGATGGGTTGGTAACTCCCCTCAAGTAATTATGGATTGCTACGCAGGTAAGATTAGAAAAGTTGCAGTACCTGAGTTGTAAGTAAGTTCAACACTTATCATCGGCTTAAGGTCAATTCCAATTGCCGACTAAAGTATAAGCAGACCAAAAGTAAGGATGGGTGAGTTTAAGGTTAGTGCTACCTAAGTTCGGCGGTAATGCTACACTTTGCCCATTGGATAATAAAATGCGATCGCCTTCTAGCTTCACTAAACCTTGCAGCAAAGAAAGCTGGGCTTGTCTAAGAGCTTCGCTGCGAGTGAGAGCAGTTTTTAGTTGGGAATAAAATTCGGCCGTAGCGTTGCGCTTGAGTTAAAGATTTAAGTTTGTTGAGTGTAAATTCTTCATCTAAAAATTCCGTGCCTTGCGACCAAAGTTTTTGAGCTACTTTCGAGATTTCTACTGCTACGGCGGGTAAAGGTACTTGCCCAGAGGTACTTTTAGAAATACCCATTGCCAGCAAAGTTGTTTGGCGCAAATCGCTGTAGCTAGTATCGGTCATACCAAAACTGGGTATTAGAGCAATACTATACTTTTCAATCAAAAACTGCTTGCCATCGTGGAGAGCGGCAAGGGGAATTAAGCGCAAATGATTGTCGGCGGAGATAATTAGAGTTTGGACTTTATTTGCCTGCAATTCTGGTTCCAAAGGAGCAATCAGCAACTGGTGCAATTTTTGGGCAGACGGCAAGTAGCTAGTAGTGCCAGTTTTGCGCGGATTTGTGACTTCAGTACGAAATTCTTGGGCTAATTTTTGAATGTCCTCCGCATTGGCGCGTAAAGTGATGCGGCGCACGGGTAAAGGATCGGAGTTTTTAGTGGCATTTTTACGCGGTAGCACTAGCACTAAATCCAACTGATCTTTGAGGGTGACACAATAACTTAGAGCAGGTTTTTCTTTGGTTTTTTGGGAAATAATATTATATAACTCTTGAGAAACTTCTCTTATGGTAGGGGTTTTCGGCGGCGGTAAATCTAGTTGTTGGGCAGTAAGCTTTTGTCTGTCGTTCTTCAAATAACGTAGCAGCTTGCTCAGTAGGGGCGGTGCGAAAGGTTTTTTCAAAGGTAGAGCGATCAATTAGGGTTAGATTGCTGGTTTGATTGGGACTAGCGGCGGTTTGCCGAACTAGGATAAACGCCCCCGCAATTTGACAAATGCGATCGCCAGAGCGGTAATAAGTAGTTGTAACCATGCCTGCAAATACGCCATCCGATTGCAAAGAACCATTAAAAGTATCTGTAATTGTGCCTACTTGGTTAGCATCAGATGGGGCAGGTTCGCCAGAAGTGCGATCGCTTACAGTAAATCCTTCCCCTTGAAGCTTGCTATCTTGAATACTAAATTGCGAGACGTTTTGCCCCGTACCATCACGCAGAATACCACCATCTTGATACAGGGGACGTTGGATATCTTCAAAGGAACCATTAACTACACAGCGCCCGCCAGTGTAAGCAAAGTTAGGTCTTTTTAGTATTTAAGCAATGCCTTTGTATTTGAGAGTCTGTGCGATCGCAATTTGTGGTACAAACCCCAAAATATTAACAAGATAGCTGCACTCAACCTACCCAACTTCAGCATATAAAAACCTTGCAAGTGCGATCGCATAAATCAAAATTTCTCTCAAGAGGCTTAGCCCTGCTACATCTCTATACCACCTTCCATTTTTATGTAGCTAACAAACTTAGGGGTAACAACACTCCTTTTACAGAGTGTCGAAGACTATGAATTATTCAGTAGTTTAGGCGATAAAGGCTAATTTTAAACATTGAATCTAAATAGCAATACATCGCCTTCTTGGACAACATACTCTTTGCCTTCACTGCGAACTAAACCTTTTTCTTTTGCTGCACCCATCGATTTAGTTGCTACTAAATCTTTGTAAGCTACAGTTTCCGCCCGAATAAAACCCCGCTCAAAATCCGAGTGTATTACTCCGGCAGCTTGGGGTGCAAACATCCCCGCGTTGATAGTCCAAGCGCGAGTTTCTTTTGGTCCGGCGGTAAAATAGGTACGCAGTCCTAGAAGCTCGTAAGTTGCCCGAATTAAAGATTTTAAACCGCCTTCTTCTACACCTAATGAGTTAAGGAAATCTGTTCTGTCTTCGGCGGGTAATTCGACTAATTCTGCTTCTACTTGCGCCGAAACTATCACTACTTGAGCATTTTCTTGAGCAGCAATTTTTCTTACTTCTTCTACCCACTTATTACCCGTTGCTAGTTCTTCCTCTGATACATTAGCGGCGTATACAATCGGTTTATTAGTTAGCAATCCTAAGTCTTTAATTGCTTCTAATTCTTCCTCAGTTAAGCCGATTTGACGCGCGGGTTTGCCTTCATTTAAAGCGGCGCTCACTTTTTCTAATACTACTAATTCTGCCTGTGCATCTTTACTTGATCGCGCTTGCTTGCGAGTGCGATCACTTTTACGCTCAATTTGGTCTAAATCTGCTAAAGACAACTCTAAATTGATGATTTCAATGTCTCTGTTTGGATCTACCGAGCCTGCAACGTGAATAATATCATCGTTATCAAAACACCGCACTACATGAACGATCGCATCTACTTCGCGGATATGGGACAAAAATTTATTACCCAATCCCTCACCTTGACTTGCGCCTTTGACTAACCCTGCAATATCAACAAACTCTATCCGTGTCGGGACAATTTGCTCGGATTTGGAGATATCTGCTAAAACTTGTAATCGCTCATCTGGCACAGATACAACCCCTACATTTGGTTCGATTGTGCAGAATGGGAAGTTGGCAGCTTCCGCCTTGGCATTGGCAACCAATGCGTTAAATAAGGTAGATTTTCCGACGTTAGGTAGTCCAACAATTCCGGCTCTGAGCATAATACTTTTTCTTTGGCTTTACTATTGCCAGGATATCAAAAGTACAAGCTACTATTATTTTGCGCGATCGCACTATGCCGAAAACTAAGAAGTGCGATCGCGCAGTTTTAAACTGGTGTAGGAATTGTTTGGGGAATTGGCGCGGGTACTGGTTGCGGAATTGGCGCGGGTACGGGTTCAGGTACTGGTGAGGGCATGGGTTGCGGAACAGGACTCGGTACGGGTTCGGGAGATGGTTGGGGGATGGGTTCTGGTAGGGGTGGCTGGGGGTTTGGTTCGGGTAATGGACCAGGATTTGGATAAATCATAATTAACCTAATAAGTTATTCCACTTCAATTTAGGTTAAGTATTTAACGAAAAATTTTCATCCTTCAAAGTAGTTACAACCTGAGATAAAAATTAGACAGTGCAATGGGATAGGATTGTAGTTCATTCTTTTACTGGAATAGTGTTAGATCCAGATAAAACCCCCCTTCTAGACGCGCTTAAAAAGTACGCCAACAGCAACCATGCGGCTTTCTATACGCCAGGACATAAGCGGGGACAAGGCATTTTACCTAAACTAAATGATTGCTTTGGTTCTAGAGTCTTCAAAGCCGACTTGCCAGAATTGCCAGAAATAGGCAGTTTATTCGATTCCCAAGGTGTAATTCAATCGGCGCAAGATTTAGCCGCCGAAGCGTTTGGAGCATCGCATACTTGGTTTTTGGTCAATGGTTCTACTTGTGGGATTGTAGCGGCAATTTTAGCTACTTGCGGCACGGGCGATAAAATAATTTTGCCGCGTAATGTGCATCAATCAGCGATCGCTGGATTGATTCTTTCTGGCGCTACTCCTATATTTGTTAATCCCGAATACGATCCGACACTAGATATTGCTCACAGCATCACTGGAGAAGGGATAGAAGCGGCTTTAAAGCAACACCCTGATGTGAAAGCGGTGATGATGGTTTACCCCACTTATTTCGGCGTTTGTGGAGACATAAAAAAAATCGCTCATCTCACCCATAAGTACAATATTCCGCTACTGGTAGACGAAGCCCACGCCTCACATTTTGCTTTTCACCCTGACTTCCCTATCCCGGCTTTAAAAGCAGGTGCAGACTTAAGTATCCAGTCAATTCACAAAACTCTGGGAGCGCTGACTCAAGCCTCTATGCTGCACGTCCAAGGTGACAGAATTAATATTAATAGATTAGCTAAATCCTTAGAATTAGTTCAATCTAGCAGCCCTAGTAATTTACTTTTAGCTTCTTTAGATGCCGCACGTCAGCAAATGGCTGTGGAGGGAAAACAACTAATGTCTCGCACTTTACAACTAGCCAAAAGTGCAAGAACTCAAGTTAGTCAAATTCCCGGTTTATCGGTTTTGGAACTAACACATCCTAAACCTGGATTTATGGCGTTAGACAAAACTCGCTTGACTGTGAACGTTTCCGGTTTGGGAATAACAGGATTTGCCGCCGATGAAATATTAGTTGCTTATGGTGTAATTGCTGAATTGCCTTCTTTGCAAAATCTGACGTTTATTATTAGTTTGGGCAATACCGCAGCAGATATAGAGAAATTAGTGCAAGCCTTGAAAACACTTGCTACTACTCATAAACAGAGATGTGAGACAGACAAAAGACTTCGCACGTACAATTTAGAATCAAAATTAGCACTCACGCCACGTCAGGCATTTTATGCAAGTGCAGAAACTTTACCTATAGAACAAATAAGCGATCACATTTGTGCGGAATTAGTTTGTCCTTATCCTCCAGGAATCCCGGTTTTAATCCCTGGAGAAATAGTTACGACCGAAGCAATTGCTTACTTGCAAAAAATTCAACTTTTGGGTGGATATATTAGTGGGTGTGACGATCCTAGCCTCCAAACCCTCAAAGTAATCTTAGGCAAAAGCTAACAGATCTTCGTCAATTAAAACACTTTCTTGAGCTAAATGTGCGATCGCGCGATCAATAATATCCAACCCTTCAGTCACGGTATTAATGACACTCAACTGTCCTCGCAAATCTGCTGCACCGCTAAAACCTTTGGCGTACCAAGTCATGTGTTTTCGGGCTTGACGTACACCGCGATCGCCTTTATATTCCCATAAAGCTTGCAAGTGTTCTCGCGCGCATTCCAATCGCTGCACGGGGTTAGGAGCCGCCAGCAACTCGCCAGTTTTGAGAAAATGGTCAACTTCCCCGACCAAAAAAGGATAGCCTAAAGTCCCCCGCGAACACATTACCCCATCGGCTCCAGTTTCTTCTAAACACCTTACCGCCGCTTCTACAGTGAAAATATCGCCATTGCCAATTACTGGGATAGAAAGTATTTCTTTAACTTTACGAATCCACTCCCATTTTGCCGAACCATTATAGCCTTGAGCGCGAGTACGACCGTGAACGGTAATCATTTGCGCTCCCGCGTCTTCCATGCGTTTGGCAAAATCCAAAATCGTGATTTCTTTGTCACTCCAGCCAATGCGAGTTTTGACTGTAACCGGGACATTTACAGCTTTGACTACTGATCGCACAATTTCCTCTGCTATTTCTGGCTGACGCAGTAGCGAAGAACCACCGCCATTTTTAGTAATTTTATTGACCGGACAACCCATATTAATATCTACTGTATCTGCCCCTTCTACTACTGCCATTTGCGCCGCTTCTGCCAAGAAATCGGGACGACAATCAAATAGCTGAATGCTAATTGGGCGTTCGCTTGGGTCAATCTCCATGATTTTCGGCAACTCTTTGACGTAGTGCAACCCGGTCGCGTTCACCATTTCGGTGTACATCATCGAATCGGGAGCATAGCGCCGTACCAAACGCCGAAATACTAAATCGGTCACGCCCGATAAAGGCGACTGGAGGACGCGGCTTTTGACTTCTACAGTACCGATTTTGAGCGGAGTAGAGAGCCGAGACTGAAGCAGGGGAGACAGAGTAAACATAAAAATTAAGAGAGAAAATAGCAATCTACTAGACTTTCTACTTTAAGGATAATCATTGTTGCAACCATACAGATACCGAACCTCCTTGACAGGGAAATTGCCCCCAACCGTCGCTGTTGGTGTAAATAGAGTCTTGAAAGTGGTTTGTACAATCGTAAAAAGCTACGTTAGGTCGAAACATATTCATCCATTTGTAGCCCTCTCCACCATTGCTGAGAACTACAGCCATTGCGCCGGGATGCTCTTGGTTTCCCAACCGCGTCCACCCGATTGTATTTGGATGATCGAAGTAATCGTACTGTTCGCCAAAATTGTAAGCTTGACGAGCAAATAAAAATTTGTCAATCAAAAAATGATGAGAGTAAAGAATAACTGGAATATCACCCCGACAATTTGGATACTCCGCGCCATAATAATCAGCATGAAAAATACAGGGGTAGCCTTCCCGCCGCAATAAAATCAACGCATAAGCTAGAGGCTTAAACCAAGGCTCTACTGTAGATTCTAAAGATTGGCAAGGCTGAGTATCGTGGTTGTCAACAAAAGTAGCCGCTTTATCTGGTTGCTCTTTGACTAACGTACGATCGAAAATCGTTCGCAAATCAAAATTACTACTAGATTGGCTTGCTTGATGAAACTTATAGTGGAGAGGCACATCAAACAATGATAGAGTACCTGCGCTTGCAGAGATATACCCGTGCAAATCGTCAACATTGCCTGACCAATATTCTCCCACACTGAAAAGTTCGCGATCGCCAAAATGTACTCTTAGATGGTTAAGCCAATCGCGGAAAAAATCTGAGCGGATATGTTTTACAGCATCAATCCGAAAACCATCTACTTTGGTTGTGTCAACAAACCATCGTCCCCAATACTTCAACTCCTCGCGTACATATTCGTTAGTTGAATCTAAATCGTTTGCTAATAAGTAATCGTAATTTCCGTATTGGTGATGAACATCTGTTTCAAAGCCTTTCTCTTTGAGGCGATAAAGCTTGTCGGAATTATTTGTAGTGGCATTGTAGGCAAGAGCATCAAAGCACCACCAAGACCACTTCATACTAGAGTAAGTATCGCCGCGACCGGGGAAGATAAACTTTGTATAGGCAGTAATTTTGTGCCAATCGCCAATTGTGCGGTTGCGATCGCTCCATGCTACTTCTTGCGCCCATACTTCTTCAACTTCATCACCACCATCTTTGTGGTTGAGAACTACATCTGCGTAAACTTTGAGGTTGTGATTGCGTAACGCCTCAATAGCAGCTATTAGCTGCTTTTTAGTACCGTACTTTGTGGCGATAGAATTTTTTTGGTCAAATTCTCCTAAATCAAATAAGTCATAAACACCATAACCTACATCGTATTTACCACCAGTTCCTTTGTAAGCTGGAGGCAACCAAATAGCTGTAATTCCTTTTTGAGCTAATTCTTGAGCTTTGCTTTCAAGTTCCTGCCATAGGTTACTATCTGGTGGGTTGTACCAGTGAAAGAATTGCATCATTACCCCATTCATTGGCATCACTCCTTTTTTTTAACCATCAATCTCAAATTCTGGCGACGATCAGACTACTTACTTAGATTAGGAGCTGAGCTTTTCCATTCTGATAGCTGCCGATTTACAGCATTAGCAAAATCTGGAGATACTAACAGCACATCAATATTGCCTTTGGATTTTGCTGGAGGATCGACTAAAGCATACAAAAAGCTGCCGTTGAAGTCAGGTTTGCCCAAAATTAGTTGATGAGTTTCGCCATTTTTTAAGGTAATTGCGATCGCACTAAGTGGTTGACTTAATCCGTATTCAGCTAGTTGAGTCGTAGGCACAGAAAAGGTGCGATTGCTCTTTCCTGTTTCCAGCAAACTTAACAAGAAAGCAACCGATGCGCCACTAGCTGGCGTGTCGTTAGGCTCTTTCATTTGCCATTTAGAATCAATTTGCTCAAACTTTAGCGTCTGACCTTGATTTTTGATACTAAAAGACTTTACTTGGTCTTCAGTAAAAGCAAAAAGTTCCTCAGCGTTAGATTTGGATTCTTGCCTTTGGGTTGCGCCTTGAATTTCGTAGAAGTAAACAAAACCTCCCAATCCTAGTGCTAACAACAGCAAAATCAAAGTTGTTTTCGGTAACTTCATAGTGAGGGATGAGTAAAATGTACTATCTACGTAGCCACCACAAGATAACTGCACTAACAAAGCCAATTAGCGGGATAAAGCCTAAAGCAGTCCAGCTTAAAATACTAGCTTGGACCGCTTGCAAATTAATCCGGCGGTTTTTTGCTTCTTTGGGACGCACAGAAAGCTGTGGCGCAGCTTCTTGCTTGCTTAGCCAGCTAATAGAGTTGATAAATATATCGCCATTTAACTGCTGTGAAAATTGATTATCGGTAATAAAGTCAGAATTGCCAATCACAACCAAACGAGACTCAGAAGGCTTGCTGTTACTAGCAGTTTTAGCTTGACGGCTAAGAGCAACACCTAAAGTCAAAGGCCCTTGGCGATCGCTTTTTGGGTCAAATTGCAAGTTTTCGTCTTTCAAGTCGCTCTCTGCCCAGCTTTGCGGGCTTGTTAGTAATAACGGAGTTGCCTGTACTCCCTCAACTATCGTTGTTTCAATTGGTCTAGCACCGCGATACAAAGATGACCCGTTGCCAAAATCTTTAGTAATCGGATGTTGCCCGTAGTTATCAACTAATATGACCGCAGGACCTAGCCCTACGGCTGCACCACTAGGATTTACAGCTAAACGGTTGTCTAAACTTACACCCCAAGTTTTGAGCAAACTATCAATCCCCAAATTAATTGTTGGATCGATGGCTAGAAATAAACTACCACCTCGATTTAAGTAATCGCTCAAAGCAGTGGTTTCCGATGGCAATAAGCCCCGTCTAGCGCCTGCTAATACAACGACCGTGGCATCTTGGGGAATATTTGTCTGTGCCAGATTCAGCGCTTGGGTAGTGTAGTTTCTTTCTGTTAATACACTCAAAGCTTGAGATAGAGTAGTTTGTTCGCCTGTTAGTGGTTGTTCGCCATGACCTTGAACAAAATAAACTTTGGCGCTAAAGTTACTGGTTATTTGTTGCAAAGCGTTTGTTAATCGAGTTTCTGATAAACGCTGTTCGCTATTTGCTCCTTGCAATAACTTTCTTTGTTCCCCAGCTTCCAAATAAATTTCACCGGGACTTTGGACATTAAACTTGTTGGCAAGTCCTAGTTGAATTTGGGGATCTACATATTCGTAGCTAAAGTTTTTCCCTTGCTGGCGATAGTTTTCTAATAAAGCTCGATCTTCAGGTCTTGGATCGCGCTCAAATACCCACACTTTAACGGGTTGCTGCAAACTTTTGACCAATTGGCGCGATTGAGGAGCAAGAGTATATAAACCAGTTTCGGTTAAGTCTACTCGCGTTGGATAGCGGACTGCAAGAAAATTAATTAGTCCTAAAATCGCGAATACAGATAGCGTTGCCAGCAAAGCATTAGTTCCCGATTGAGTAGATCTCTTACTTAGCCAGCTACTGCGCGGGGAGTAAAATAGTAGCCACAAGCTGCTGCTAACAATTGCCGCAATAAGTAATCCTGACGGAACTACACCCCAACTATTGGATACAAGCCCAGCCGTTATTCCCATTAACGCGAGGAAAGGAGCTACCCAAGCTAGATATTGACGATATTTTTTCATAGGTTTAGGATCTTTGAAAACGCAAAGCATCAATTGATTGAGCAGTCAGAAATATACCCAAAACAATGTAGCTTGCAAATAAAACTAAGCTGCTAGTATCAAAAATACCTTGCACTAAGTTGGTGTAATGTTTGAGCAAGGAAAGATGACCTAAAGCCGCTCCCAGCCAGCCACCGATACTTTGGGAAATAGCTTCTATAACCCACAAAAACATAATTAAACCAAAAGTCATAATTGCTGCCAGGATTGTACTGTCTGTCAGGGAGGAAATAAACATTCCCAATGACAACACCGCCGCCGCTAAGAGAATTAATGCCAAATGCCCCAAAAAGGGTATAGCAGGAGGAACTGGGGGATTGGCAGCGCTAAAGGCGATCGCTTCGTAAGCAAATAATGGCAGTATCAGCACCGTAAAAAACGTTACTACTCCGAGCAACTTGCCCACCGCCACCGCCCAATTGGTTACTGGTGACGTTGCTAGTAGTTCTAAAGTACCGCGCTTGCGTTCTTCGGCATACAACCCCATTGAAAGGATAGGCAGAATAAATAAAGCTAAAGAACTCATTACGCTCAAAAACGATCGCAAAAATTCGTAAGCGACATCTATAGGCGGCAAAGGTTGTCCAGTTTGCTGGGTTTGCAATTCGGCGGCGGCGACTTGCTGGAGGATGCCTTGTTCTCCAAGTAAAATTGCCACAAAAAAGTATCCTGATAGCAGCCAAAAAATGCCAGCAATTGCGTAAGCTAAGGGCGATGTAAAGTAACTCTGCAATTCTCGGCGGTAAATAGCAATAATATTGCCCAAAATAATACCCATTTAAGTCTCGTCTCCTACGGTAGTTAGCCGATCGGCGGGTGCTGCTAATTTATCTTCGGTAGTAACTAGAAATACATCTTCTAAAGTTGCACGAGTGCGCCGCATTTCATACACGCCAATCCCCATATTTACCAATACTTGGACAATATCACTCCCTGGTTCAGTTCCCGGTTCTGAGGATATTTTTAACACCGCGCGAGCGCTCTCCTTCGCTCCAAGAGAAGCAATTTCTACTTGGCGCACGCCTAGTAAAAACTGTAATTGCTTCACAGCTTCAGCCGCTTCGCCATCAATTTCGACTTCGTACTCTACGCCCCCTGCTAGATTTGCTTCTAAACCTTCAGGGGTATTGGTAACAACTACTTTGCCGCCATTAATGATTGTCACGCGGTTGCAAGTCATGCTGACTTCGGGGAGGATGTGTGTAGACAAAATAATTGTATGACTGCCTGCTAGACTTTTAATTAAGTTTCGCACGTCAATAATTTGCCGAGGATCTAGCCCGACGGTGGGTTCATCTAAAATAATTACGGGTGGATCGTGGACGATTGCTTGAGCAATTCCTACCCGTTGCCGAAATCCTTTAGATAGCTTGCGAATTAATACTTTGCTCTTTTGCTGAAGATTGCAGCGCTCTATAGCCCGTTTTACTGCTGACGTGCGATCGCCTGCGCTCACTCCCTTGACTCTAGAAACAAAGTACAAAAACCCCTCTACGGTCATTTCTGGGTACAAGGGCGGTGTTTCTGGTAAATAGCCAATACGCTGTCTAACCAATAACGAATTTTCATGCACGTCATAGCCAGCAATTCGAGCGGTTCCAGTAGTAGCTGACAAGTAACCCGCTAAGATCCTCATAGTTGTAGTTTTTCCGGCTCCATTAGGACCTAAAAAGCCCATAATTTCCCCTGGTTCTACATTAAAACTAATGTCTTGAATTCCTGGGGTGGAACCATAGTTTTTACTCAAGTGTTCAACTTCAATCACGATTTTTGGTCAACCTCCGCAAGGAATACTTAATAATGCTCCTGAGTATATAGTTAACGCGATTTAGAAATTATGGTATTTGTTGTACCTAATATAGGCAATTTAACGATAGGCTATAGGCGAAAGATATTCGCTTAATGCCGCCAGTGCAATGTTGACACATTTGGAAACGCCTATCGACTTGGCTGTGAAGTTATTGACTCACTACAGTTTTGACTTGGGTGGCTGTAGTGCAAGCGTACTTATGGAGCAGTGGCTAAAAAATTATTCCGATCGCTGGATTTATTTAGCTGTAATTGAAGCGTTGTATCAAGGGCGTTATAAAGCACACTCAGTAGAGCAAATTTTAACAATTTGGCAGCGCAAAGGACAGGCTTATTTTCGCTTCAATCACGAATTTGAGCGTTTAGTTTGCGGAGATTTTTCTAATGTGTGGCGAAAACTCGATCGTCCAACTATTGATAGCGATCGCGCAACTGCAAAAGAAGATTCTCTGGCGCGAAAATTAGCTATTACTAAAATCAAGCTGTCAACACGAAATACTCATCAACCCAAAGATACAAAGCTTAGCAATCAACCAATTGAGCAATTTAGTCCGTACTCCACAGATACTAATGAGTTCTACGGCAAATTGAAAGCGATCGCCCAAAGAACCCCTTAAAATATTAGCCTTGTACCTGGGTACAAGGCTAATATTTTAATTGACTAACTATATTTGCCTAAGAGCAACAAATTTTATTCGCTGGCTACTTTTGCTTGGTTAGTTGCTTCAGTTGTTGGCTTGAGTCCACCCATGCGGATTTCGGAGGTAAAAGAAGCCATGCTAAAGCCGCCGTAGCGCTTCAATACGCTAACTCGCATTCTTAAATTAGGACTTGCAAACCATAACCTTTCTTCTGAAGACATGGTTTCGTATTCGGTAGTTAGCGTGAGTGCGTCATCGCTACCCATAATATAGCTACCTGCGACGGGTGCTTTTTCGGCATAACCCATTTCTCGCAGTAACTTACCACGACTAGGCTCGTCTGTATCTGGTACTGTTACGAGTACTGTAGAACCTGTATGTTTTTCTTCGTCCCATTCCATCGTCCCATTCCAATTGACTCTAGCGCCGCAACTTGCTCTAGCTGGATCGACCTCGTATTGCTGACAAAGTTTAATGACTTCTGGATCGTCGTTAGCAAGCATCTCAATTGTGATATCTGATTTGCCGTCTTCAGCTTGCTTGAAAGCTAGGTGGTGGCTGGTACGGTGGGAAAACCATTTACCCGCGCTCAGTTCAAAAAATTCTTGAATATCCATAAGTCAAAATTGCAAATATCGACATCACTTTTATTGCTCACCTTTTAAGGTAACTTAACGGCGATCGCATAGTGGCACAAAATCCTCAATTGCCTCTATATTAAGCCGCAAGCCGACCTAGTGAAATCGTTGCTGCTTGGGCAACATGGGGATGGCTGTCTTTTTCTAAATATTTCAACGCTGAAATACTTTTATCGCTAGGCAAATTTCCCAATGCTTCAGCTAAACGCTGACGAGTCAACCAATCTGTAGAAGGTACGAACCGCAGGATATGATCGATTGCATTTATATCTCTAATTTCACCCAAAGCGGCGATCGCTGCTTGTTGCAAAACTACTTCTTCGCTATCTAAAGCTCGTACTAGCAAGTCATGGGCGCGGACATCTTTAAGATTGCCTAAAGATACCGCCGCACTAAATCTTACCAACCATTCTGTATCTTCATAAAAAGCTCTAACCAACGGCTCAAAAGCTCGAATATCGCCTAAATAACCTAAAGCCCCCGCCGCATCTGCCCGAATACCATAATCAGGATCAGTTTCCAGCAATTTTACTAAAATTGGGTAACATTCGTCAGTTTGTTTAACACCTAAAGCAAATACCGCCATTGAACGAATTTGCAATATTTCATCATTCAATACTTTTTTAATTAGCGGTACAGCATCCGCCGAGGGGAAACGACGCAGAGAAGCAAGCGCAATCATGCGATCGCGTGAATCTTGACTTTCTAGTTGGGCGGAAATATCTTGTAGGCTAAGTTCAGCCATGTAGTTAAAATTACCTTTATTTAATTGCAGTTGATCTAGAATTACCATTTTTACTTAGCCAGCACATAGACCAAGGGAAAGGTATTTAGCTGCTAACTATAAATCTACCTAAATACTCTTGTCCTTGACGTTGGGGTACAGAATTATTTGCCAGAGTTAGGCTGTTAATTTTGAAGTCTGGCTCAAAATACTGACGAATTTCTGCCGTTGTTACCCCAAAAGGCGGACCACCGGACTGATTATGCGCCCAAAATAAGGCGATAAGCTCTCCATGGGGTTTTAACAGAGATTTTACTAACTGAACGTAAGATTGGCGATCGCCTGGTTCAATGGCACAAAAGCAAGTGTGTTCTAGTACATAGTCAAAGTAATGAGGAAATTCGGCGGGTAGACCGAAAATATTACGTTGGAGAAATTGGGCAGAGATGCCGCTATTTTGAGCTAATTGTGTAGCAGAGGCGATCGCGCTAGGAGCAAAATCAAACCCGATTACTTCAAATCCCTTTTGGGCAAACAGCAAAGCATCGTAGCCGCTTCCAGCACCTAAAACTGCTATTTTCCCTATCTTTGGCGCGGCTGGGGAATCTAGCAAGCTGACAAAAGGCGGTGCCGCTTGTCCCAAATCCCAGCCCGTTGTACCTTCTATATAGCGATTTTCCCAAAACTCCGAATTAGCTACTGTCACCATCAAACTTTACTATCTTGCTTCTCTTTGAGTTGTAGCAAAATTCCCGCGTGTACCTCGCGAGTAAGGGGATAAAAATAAGTCAAAACTAAACCGCTAATTAAAAAAACCATCGGTAAAGGTCCGACTGCAAACCGGATAGCTTGCAAGGCTGTATCAGGCTGAATGGGTAGACTTTGCCCCACAACTGCCTCTTTAAACCCCGACTGTTCTAAAGTCTGACTAACTAAAAATAACCCCAAAGCTAGACCTAGTTTTTGCAGAAAAACCATAAAAGCATAAAAAATCCCTTCCCGGCGTTGTCCAGTTCGCAGTTCATCTAATTCAATTACATCGGGAATCATCGACCAAGGAATCAAATAAGCCGTAGAAACTCCCACACCAGCCATAATTGCTAAAACATACAACAAAGCTGTTTGATTGGGTTGAATCAGAAATAAGCCGATTTGAGCAATAATCCACAAACTCATCCCCATAAAATAAACAGCTTTTTTCCCAAACCGCTTGCTTAAATTCGTCCACACAAACAGCATTGCTAAAGCCGTACCTTGAACTCCAATAAGTACCGTCGGTACACTTGATTCGGGTAAACCCATCCAATTAACGACAAAGTAGGGAATAATACTGGCGGTTAGCTGCACCGCTAACCAGGAACAAAGATAAATACCAATTACAAACAAAAAAGGACGGTTGCTAAAAACAATTTTTAGCTGTTCGCCCAGGGGGATAGATGGTGGCTGGGGTAATTCAGTCCGTTTTGCCTCAAAAGCTAAAACCCGATCGCGCGTCCCAAAAACACACCAATATAAAGACAGTACCGAAATAACCGTACATATCGCCGCTAGAACTACATATTGTAGAGCGCGATCACTAACACTTGCAAAGATGATTTGCGCCAAAATTAAAGATAAAACACTCCCTCCAATCGAAAACCCAAAACGAAAGCTATTGAGGCTAGTACGTTCGTCATAGTCTTGGGTAAGTTCGGGAGTCATTGCCGTGTAAGGCAAATTGACTACCGTGTAGAATACTTGCGACAATAGCGCGATCGCTACATAGTACCAAAATAAGCCCGAAACTTGAGTAGTGCGATCGCTGGCAAAGGGCGGTACAATCCACTGCAAGAAAAAGAAAATTCCAAAGGGAATTGCCCCGTAAAGTAACCAAGGAAGGCGACGACCCCAACGGCGAGAGTTTGTTTTATCAGTCAGTACGCCCACAATTGGGTCGTTGACAGCATCCCAAACTTTGCCAATAAGTAAAATGCTGCCCGCAAGTCCCACAGGAATCCCCGCAACGTTTGTAAAGAAAATTAGCAGAAAAAATACGGTAATGTTGGCGGTAATCGCAGGACCCAAATCCCCCGCACCATAAGCTAGTTTTGTGGAGAGGTTGAGTTTTTTGGTTTCAGGAATTACTGAAAAATCTGCATCTGGAGAAGGATTGCTCATAGCACGGCTAGAAAGATTAAAATATTAGCTTTGCAACTAAGTATTAGCTCACAACTGCCACTTTTATGCCAGACCTTTATGTTTCTTGGTCAGAATACCACCAAAAAATCGAGCAACTGGCAGTAAAGATTTATCAATCGAACTGGCAGTTTAACCAAATTATTTGTCTTGCCAAGGGAGGCTTGAGAGTAGGCGATATTCTTTCTCGAATTTACAAGCTACCACTGGGAATTTTGGCGACTTCCTCTTATACCGGAGAAGGTAAGCAAACAAGAGGAAGTTTGACGGTTGCCCAACACTTGACTATGACTAGCAGCAATTTGGGTTCTCACATCTTGTTAGTAGATGATTTAGTTGATTCAGGCGTAACAATTAAGCAAACAATTCCTTGGCTAAAGCAGAATTACAGTTCGCAAGTTCAAGAAATTCGCACAGGCGTACTGTGGTACAAAGCTTGTTCTCAAGTTGTCCCAGATTATTACGTCGATTATTTAGCAGATGATCCTTGGATTCATCAACCTTTTGAAAAATACGAACAAATCGATCTAGAGGAATTGGCATTAAAAGCAGGCAATCCCACCTCAAAAAATATTAACTAAATAGCCACAACCAAATTGGCAGAGTAATTAATAATCCCCCAGAACCTACAGCCAAAGCCGTAACGCTTAAATCGCGGTCGAGATTGTAAACTTCGGCAATTACTATTGTTGCAAAAGCGGGAGGCATAGCCATCTGTAAAACGATCGCTAACTTCGCCGCACCCGTTAACCCAAACAAAGATAAAATACTCCCCAAAAGTAACGGCACTACCAGCATTTTGATACTTAAACTAATAGATGCTTTGGGTAAGCTATGCCAAGAATCTAGCTGACGCAAACGCATACCAATCAATACCAAAGACAAAGCTACAATTGCCCAACCTAAAGTCTGTAAAATTGTTTCCGCGAGAGTCGATAAGGGGACTTGCCGAAATAGCAAACCCACACCAAAACTCCATAAACTAGGATTAATTGCGATCGCTTTTAATAACTGCCATTGACTTTGTACCCCACCACCATAAGCCGCCGCTAAGACAACTCCTAACCCATAAGCCCCTAGCGTTGTCCCTAGCAAATCGTAAAACAACGCATAGCCAAAGTATTGAGTACCAACAAAAGCCAAAGTTACCGGATAGCCCAAATACCCAGTATTTCCTACCATTGCCGCTAATATAAAACTACCTTGAGTCTGCCTACTCCAAGAATTTGAAGCAATTTTGCGATTACTTTGCCAATTTATCCAAATCCACGCTAAACCCGCACCTAAAAAAATCGCTATCCAAGCAACTATTGGTGCAACCCAAATAGTCCCCGACAAATCAGCTTGACGTAAAAAAGCCACAATGCTGAGGGGAACCCCTACCCAAAACAGAAATTGACCTAAATAGAGGGGAATAGTTGCCGGAAGCTTGCCACCCAAAACAAACCCTGATAGAACCAGCACGATTAGCGGGAAATAGAGTTGTAAAAGCTTCATCAACAACCGAAACGTAAAGATACTTTAAGCATAATCATCAAGACTTTATAGTAAAGTCTCGGCACTTAATTACTCGTTGGTCTAAAATTGGCTAGTGGCGAGTCAACAATTGCAGGAGTTGGTTTGTGGATAAGGCTAGGTTTTCTAAAAAACCGAAAAAGGTTCCCGCTCGCTCTTTAGATGATATTCCAGAGGCATTAAGGGACAATCGTAAAGTTAACCCTCGTCGTCGCTCTAAATCGCTGGCGATAATTGGTGGTGTAGTTGGGTTAGGGCTAATTGGCGCTTTCGCCTTACTATGGTCTTGGAATGCCTCTCAACCTAGTAAAGTTAGTCAACCCTCTGTTACAACTTCTCCTTTACCCGCCACAAGCGCTCGCCCCAGTAACGAAAATGTACTATTAGGACACTTTGCTTATCCTGAAGCATCCCAAAAAGATTTGCAACCAATTTCAAGCGATCGCCGTCTAAAGCTCCGCAAAGCTGCCGCTCAACAATTTAGAGCCATGAGCGCCTCTGCACGCGCCTCTGGGGTGACGCTAGTGCCAATTTCTGGTTTTCGCACTGTTAAAGACCAACAGCACTTATTTTTTGATGTCAAAGCCGAGCGAGGACAAACTGCTACCAAACGCGCCGAAGTCAGCGCTCCGCCTGGATATAGCGAACATCATACGGGCTACGCGGTAGATATCGGTGATGGCAGCGCACCTGCCACGAACTTGAGTACAAAGTTTGATAAAACTAGAGCTTATAAGTGGTTGTCAGCCAATGCAGCACGTTATAGCTTTGAATTGTCTTTTGCCAAGAATAACCGTCAAGGAGTAAGTTATGAGCCGTGGCATTGGCGTTATGTAGGCGATCGCGATAGCTTAGAAACCTTCTATAAAGCGCAAAATTTTAAATCTCGTCTTAATCCCTAGATCCCAACTTCAACCAGCCAAATAAATCTGCTACCGTCAGCCGCAAGTCTGGAACTAAATCGGGAACGGGCAATATATCATTTTGCGTTAATATTTTTGTCTGCTGATTTGCCGGATAAACTAGCACAGCTTTTTCATCTGGATCGATGAGCCAACCTAGTTTGCTGCCATAATTTAGGCAGTGCAGAATATTACCTGTTACTTTTGTTTGCCGTTGATCTGGCGAGAGAATTTCAATTGTCCAATCAGGCGCAATTGTAAATACATTAGCAATATCACCATTTTCATCAACGGGTATCCTTTCCCAAGCAAAGACAGTTACATCTGGTACGATTGAACGTCCACCAAAGGTACCGCGCAGTTCTGGAAAAGCTAGAGCAATTTGTCTTAGTTCGACTACGTTGTTGATAGCCGTAACTAGCTTACCCTGTAACTTGCTGTGTTTCCCTTGGGACATTGGTTTTTGGATGATTTGACCGTCGATATACTCGCTATAGGGTTTAGTTTCTGGTAGTTTTAGAAACTCCTCTAGAGTAATTTTTGTAAGTGCTTGTACCATAGTGAGATCGCTTCATTCCATGCTTACTAATATGTCAAATTAAAACTTTTTTCATAACCCAATTTTGAATAATATGTACGCCAACTTTTTCAAATCCTAGCTTTTGGTACAAATGCAGAGCATTATCATTAGTTGGATCGCAGCTTAAGGAAATTTGTTGATAACCATCGGCTTTTGCTTGTTCGAGTAGATGGATAAGTAAAGATTTTCCTAAGCCTTTATTTCTGTATTGGGGAAATAAGGCGATCGCAATTTCTGGAGTATTCTCATCTACATATCCATAGCCGCGATTATCTGCTGTAAAAAGACGATACCAAGCTGCACCAACAGGCATTTGGGCATTAATAGCGATGAAGGCGCGATCGCTTGTACATCCCCAATTTTGAACGTATTTTGCTAAATCGGGAGTTTGCAAAACATCCCTAGAAGGTAGAGTTTTTCCTTCCCGTACACAACGCAAGCTGCGAATCTCGTACAACATATCCCACAAAAACGGGACATCATCTTGATTAATTGCTCGAATCCGGTCAAAATCCATTTATAAAAAAGCGGACAAAATGCCCGCATTAAATATTTAACCCTTCACGCAGACAACTTGTTTTAGAGTTGCGACAATTTCCACTAAATCGGCTTGATTGCTCATCACTGTATCTATAGGCTTATAAGCGCCAGGAATTTCATCTAAAACACCTTCATCTTTGCGACATTCTACGCCCTTGGTTTGCTCAATTAGATCGTTTAGCAAGAGTGAGTTTTTCTTCGTATTAGTCAAAACTCCTCACTATGTCTTTGCTCATGACAATTTGCACACAGAAGATCGCATTTATTTACTTCTTCAATAATAGAATCCCAAGATTTTACAGTGAGTAAATGCATGGTAAACAGCTTAGTAGCTGGATCTCTATGGTGAAAGTGGAATATACAAGCATTTTTACCGTTGTACTCAATTCCACAGCTAAGGCATTTTCCTCCATTTAGGAGGACAAGTTTAACTTTACGCTTGCGATGATACTGTTTTTTGTATTCCATCCTATGCGCTCTATTTCTATGGTTCCACTCACGCTTAAACTGAGTTGGATCTTCATATTTCCTTATAGTATTGTGACCACTAATATATTTTTTAGGTCTACCATATTTATCTCGATCCTTGATTTTTGTTCTACAACCACAAGCACACTCAATCCAATTGGCTTGTTCATAAACTTTTTGATAATATTTTTGTTTAGTTTCTTTACTGCTAGTGGTCATTGTATATTTTTATATCAACAAATATTGATTTAAACTATACCACATCCTGCATCTACCCTTTTTAGAAAGAACTTGCAATACTTTGTCATAATCGCATCAGTAGCTGCTACTACCGAGCCGACTAATGCGCCTTTGCCTAGGTGAACGTCTGGCATTAATGCTACGTGCTTAAACCCCACAATAAAAGACCTCCCCCAAATCTGGAAAAGGTTTTGTAAAACGAGTTTCCCCGTATCCCCTGCATTGGGCTTGGTGAGGGCAAATTTAGAAAGCCCTATACCTTGGAGCGACAAGTTAAAATCTCGTAACCGTCATCAGTAACCAAAACTGTATGCTCGAACTGCGCCGATAAAGAATTATCAACGGTAACTGCCGTCCAGCGATCGGATAGTATGCGTGTTAACTTTGAACCAGAGTTTAAAATTGGCTCAATCGCTAAAGTCATGCCTGTTTTGAGCTTGACATTCGGCATTTGACGAGTGCGATAGTTAAATACAGATGGTTCTTCGTGTAAATTGCGCCCGACACCATGCCCGGTAAAGTCTTCAACTATTTTAAATTTGTTTGCTTCGACATGATCTTGAATTGCGCCAGCAATATCCATTAGGTAGTTTCCTGCTTTTACTTGTTCGATACCTTTATAAAGCGCTTCTTCTGCTACTTTAATTAACCTAGCTGCTTCGGGAGTTACTTCACCGACGGCAATAGTAATGCAAGAGTCGCCATGAAAGCCTTGATAAAAAGCTCCCGTGTCTACCTTTAAAACATCTCCAGCGCGAATAACTTTTTTAGGGTTAGGGATGCCGTGTACAACTTCATTATTAATACTGGCACAAATAGAACCGGGAAAACCATGATAGCCTTTAAAGCTAGGAGTTGCGCCCATTTCTCGGATACGTTTTTCGGCGATCGCGTCCAAGTCTGCGGTGGTCATTCCTGGTTCCACCATTTGGGATATTTCTTTTAATACAGTGGCGACAATCTTTGCAGACTGGCGCATAATTTCAATTTCCCGCTCGGATTTTATTTCAATTCCTCGACTTTGTTTTTTGGGACGGGGAGCTTGAACGGTCTGAGAAAGCAGGTTGCTAAAAATATTCATGGATTAAATCATAGAAAAGCGCATAAATCTATCGTACTGAGTAATCGAACTTTGATAAAGCGAAAGGTTTTGGGTGTGGCTTTTTTCCACACCCAAAACCTTCATGAAAGCGATCGCTTTAGCTTAGTAAAGCATTTTGCCTATACCACCCCAAAAAAGCTGTTATTTGGTAGTAGTCCCCCCCGCCGTAATGATCGCTAATCTATCGGGCTGGAGTAGTTCTTTAGCAGCTTTATTTACATCTTCTAGGCTCACAGCTTCAATTTTGGTAGAAAAAGAGCTTAATTCGCCCTTTCCTAAACCATAAACTTCATTGAGCCGAATGGTGTTAGCTAGTTCGTCAGGATTTGCCAAACCTACATTGTAGCCGCGAGTTAGAGAGCGTTTAGCGGCAGCTACTTCCTCTTTTGTGACCCCTTGATCGTGAATTTGAGCTAGAAGGGCGCGAACGCTAGAGATAGCTTTGTTAGCGTCTTCTGGGTCGGTTTGCATGGATACGACAAAGGGACCTGCTTGTCTTCCGGCACTAAAGTAGCTATAAATGCCGTAAGTCAAACCTTGGCGATCGCGCAACTCTGTACCCAAGCGACTAGATAAAGTATCGCCGCCAACAATCTGATTTAGTACCAAAGCAGCATAGAAACGAGGATCTTTGCGACTAATACCGCGATCGCCTAGATAAGTAACCGCTTGAGTTTTTCCTGGTAAAGATGGATTCAGTTGGACTACTTTTTCTGGGTTAGGGACATCAGGATAATTAATAACTGGGGCTTTACCTTCAGCTTTCCAGTCCTTTAGTGCTGTTTCCAACAAACTCCGCACTTGTTTTGGCTCGAAGTCGCCTACTAAAGTCAATACCATTTGGTCGGGACGATATTGTTTTTGATAGAAACTAACAACATCTTCACGGCTAAGGCTTTTTAGACTTTCTTCAGTGGGGAAGGTATGGAAAGGATGATTGGCGGGATAAATTGTTTGCTGAAACACCCGCCGCGCCGCGCGTGCAGGATCGTCTAATTCCAAATCAAGGCTAGTTAAAGCGCGTCCGCGACTAAGTTCAATTTGCTCGGTGGGAAACGTAGAATTTTGTACCACATCTGCCAAGGTTTCTAGTACAACAGGCAAATCTGTCTTTAAGCTATAGCCGTCAATGTCTACACCTTCACGCAAAGCTCTAAAACTCAAACTTGCACCGCGATCTTCTAAAGCTTTAGCAAGAGCAAGATCGTCTTTCGTTTTAGTTCCACTTAGCAAATTTTCCGCCGTCAAAGCCGCAAGCCCTGCTTTGGGTTGCGTGTCAAATTCTGCGCCAGCTTTGATAAATCCGCTTAAAGTTACCGTCGGCGTACTAGAATCTGGTAGCAATAATACTTTTACCCCATTAGTTAAAGTAAATTGTTCTGGGAGGGCTTTGGGAGTTGGGGTTGCTGGATCTACTTTTGGTAAATACTTCGCTACTTCTGCGGGGTCTACAGGCGCTCCAGGGCTAAAGTTTTCAGTCATTTGCGTAGGATTTCCCTCCGCGCTTGCTTCTCCGCTTTGTTTAGTTGGTTCAAACAAACCTACAGTCCGTTTATCGGGTGCGAAATAGGTTGCGGCTACTCGCTGCACATCTTTGGCGCTAACTTTATCAATGGCGGCTAAATAGCGATCTGTAAAACGATAGTCTCCGGCGGTAGTTTGGTCGTAGCCGATTTGCATTGCTTGGGAAGCAATATCGCGGTTATTGAGCAATACAGAAGCTTGCAATTGAGTTTTGGCGCGGTTTAATTCGTCGGTAGTTACGCCTTTTTCGGTTAGATTTGCGATCGCATTTAACAACACGTTATCAATTTTTGCTAATTCTTGTCCGGGGGCGGCAGTTATTTCCAAGTTGTACCACCCGTCACCAGCTAAAGTAGCGGCATAGCCATTCATATTACTAGCAAGTCCCGACTCAATCAAAGCTTGATAAAGCCTTGAATTGCGTCCTTCAGTCAAAATACCATTTAGCACATCCAAAGCGGGTGCATCGGGATGATTGATATCTACTAAGGGATATACAGTTTGCAACAGCGAAGCTGCACCTGGCTCTTTTAAGACAATTGGCTGTTTTGTTTGGGTTTGCGGCTTAGTTGCGGTTCTTTGGGGTTTGACAACCTTTTCTTGAGCGTTCGGTACTTTGCCAAAAGTCTCTTTAACCTTTGCTAGAGTAGTATCTGGTTCAAAATCCCCCACAATTATTAAAGTGGCATTTTTGGGGCTGTAGTAGTTGCGGTAATAGCTTTTGACTTGTTCAACTGTAAACTTTTCTACATCTGCCTTAGTGCCGCCAATAGTCAATCCATAGGGGCTATTTGGCAAGGCGGCGCGCATGACGGCTCTACCCAAACGATAGTTGGGGCTATTTTCGTATCCTTGCAACTCAGAAATTACTACCCGCTTTTCGCTTGTCAGTTGCTCAGCGTTGATTAGCGCATTCTGCATTCTGTCAGCTTCTAGCTCTAGCAAACTATCCATTAAGCCGCGCTCGACTGTACCAAAGTAAGCGGTTTGATCGTAGCTTGTAAAAGCATTAGAATCGCTACCCAAAGCACTAAACAAGCGTCCAAACTGAATTGGGCGGCTACTCGTACCTTTAAACAACATATGTTCTAATTGGTGAGCAATGCCGTTTACACCAGGGGCTTCATCGCGCGAACCAATTTGATACCAAACTTGGACGCTAACAACGGGGGCAGTTTTAACTTGTTTCGTGAGGACAGTAAGCCCGTTTTCTAGTATAGTTTTGCGGACATTTTCAGTTACAGAAAGCGGCATTTGATTTTTGGTAGTTAATGGTGCAGATATAGCAAAAGAGTTGTTAAACAACAGCGTTGCAGTCAAGCAAGCGCTAAAAAGGACAAATAACAAACGATGTCGCCTTAATGGAAATAACATACACTAATGCTTTTTAAATTCCGGTACTTTAGCAGTTGGCTTAAGCCGATCTTAGCTATAAGCAGGGAGTTTCAACCCAGGGCGGCGGCAAATCATTTTAAATAACTGACTACACAGTTCAAAGGATATACGGAAAAAATCGCTATGATACCCTCATTTAGGATAGATATACAGAAAGATTCTGTGTAATCTCCAAATACGGATCTTATGCAGAAAAATTCTATGTAACACTCTAAAAAAATGACTACGATGCTTGTATGTCGTTATTGAGTAAAAGATTATACGGAAAGTTTCAATATAATAAATAGTTATGTGCCAAATTTCTTCTCATTGTGAGCCATGCCAGTGAAGTCAAAAGAACCTTTCGTGATAGTGGGTGCGGGGCCAACGGGACTGGCTGCGGCAGTACTGTTGGCAAAGCGCGGCATCAAGTCCCGCATTGTGGAAAAGCGTCTTGAACCATCAGCGCATTCCAAGGCATTCGGCGTCAATCCACGAACACTCGAACTACTCGGGGGCACTGGAGTGACTGAGCGTTTATTAGAACACGGTCGTCGTATGCAAGCTTTAAACCTCTGGCGCAAAGGCGATCGTCTGTTTCACCTAGATTTATCGAAGGTAAGGCACCGCTTCCCATTCATGCTCATTCACTCACAGGCTAAGACAGAGGCATTACTTGCCGAAGCGTTAACTGACTCGGGCGGCGAGGTAGAACGAGGTGTCGAGTTTCTGTCACTCGATGATGAACAAACACGCTGTCTCAGCCGCCTTCGATACGCCGATGGCAGGGAAGAAGAGATATCAACCTCAGTCGTTCTCGGTGCCGATGGTTCCAATAGCACCGTCCGCGAAATGCTCGACATACCATTTGACGGCTCCGACTATGACAGCGATTGGTACCTGTACGATGTGGAGCTTGAAACATCGCTGAATGCGGATGAAGCCCACATCTTTTTGCTGGACGATGGTGCAATGTTTATGGTTCGTATAGAGGACAACATTTGGCGTGTCCTCGGCAATGTTTCAGAACTGCTCGGTCGGCTACCACGAGGCTCGAGTCCTGGCACCGTGGGATGGGAGTCTGATTTCGGTATCGCGCATCGCATTGCGCGAAGGTTCCAGCAAGGTTGCGCTTATCTGGGTGGCGATGCTGCGCATATCCATTCCGGTCTTGGCGCGCGCGGTATGAATTTGGGTATCGAAGACGCATACGTATTCGCAGAACTTGCCACAGTAGATCAACTGAGTCGCTATCATGCCCTGCGCCACAGTACAGATTATCGTGTGATGCGACAGGTTCAACGCATGACCGAAGTGCCAAAAGGTAAATCCGCATTCTCTCAAGTCGTGCGTCGAGTTGCTCCACTCATAGCACCTTTCCTCCCTCTCGGTACCAGCCAGATGCGTAAGTGGATTCTGGGCTTGGAGCATGAGATAATTGCAGCAAATGGCACATAACAACACAGTGGAGCGGACAGCATAAGGTCTTCTTGCTTCGTTTCAGTCATGTTTGCTGCCGCTCACTTTAGCCGTTTTACCTAACCTGATCGCACCTGTTAAATTTGGCAGTTTTCAGCCGAGATTAAGCAAGCAAAAATGGTTGGCTTCGTTGTTGAGTCCAGAGAAGTTATTGGCGATAGCGCAAGCGCGCTCGCAGAGCATCGCATCCCGCCGAGATTAAGCAAGCAAAAATGGTTGGCTTCGTTGTTGAGTCCAGAGAAGTTATTGGCGATAGCGCAAGCGCGTTCGCAGAGCATCGCATCCCAAAGTAATATTGTGATATTTCGCCGTTGAGTTAGCAATCGCATACAAAGTTGAGTTCAAGAAGTTATTGGAGATCGCATCCCGAAACAATAACTAAAATTATTGTGATATTTAATGGTTGAGTTAGTGCGCGATCGCACGGTGTTAAGCCCTGAGAAGTTACTGGCGATCGCATTCCAAAGTAACGATCGAGCAATCGCAGCATAACAAATCATTAGTACAACTCAAGACAATCCAAAGAGGGGTCGGCTATAAATCTTTGAATCGTCTCAGCACCAGACCGCAAGATTGTTTCTACATTACTCGTCGGCACATTACCACACCATAACCAAATCACTTTTGGCGGTGAACCATAAAGGCGGCTGCGCTCGGCAAAGTCAGCATCTTGAGTCACAATACAAAAATCTTGAGCTTTTGCAAACTCCCAAATCTCACTGTCTTCTGCGGCAGTTAGATCATAAAACTGGACGTGACTAGAATTTGGGAAAAGCTCTACTAATCGAGCAACCAATTTTCGGCTCAAATTTTGATCGAAAAACAATTTCAAGTGTTTCCCACGACAGCAATCAATCTATGCTCTCGATCGGCAGCAAACTCCAAACACGCTCTAATATCCTCCTCAGTCAACTCAGGAAAATCATCCAAGATTTCTGCTTGTGACATTCCTGCCGCCAACCATCCCAAAACATCATAAATAGTAATCCTCATTCTTCTAATGCAGGGCTTTCCACCACGTTTACCAGGCTCAATTGTAATGATGTTTTGATAATTCATGGAAAGTTCTGGCATCTTTTATTAATCAGTGTAGCTTGCTTCAGTTGTAGCCTACCTATTGCTTCTAACTCAAAGAGTAGGACTTCGCCACTGGGGAATGTTCCAGTAAACAATAGGGACGACTGTAGCTAAGAGGTGATTCTAGAGCGTGTTGCTGGAGAAAATCAGGATCGCTCATTACTCGCTCAGTTTCCCCATCAAATACTACTTTCCCTTGACTGAGTACCACCGTGCGATCGCATATTTCTAAAGCTAAATCCAAATCATGAGTAGCAATCAACTGAGTTAAAGGTAATGTTTGCAACAATTCAATCAACTGACGGCGAGAACGAGGATCTAATTGCGCCGAAGGTTCGTCAAATACAAGGATTTGCGGCTGCATTGCTAATACACCCGCGATCGCAATGCGCTTTTTTTCGCCTCCAGACAAGTTTTCTGTACTTCTTTGTCCGTACCATTGGGGATCGATATCTACAGCGTACATGGCGCTAAATACTCGCTTTTTTAGCTCTGCACCACGCAATCCTAAATTCATCGGACCAAAAGCCACATCTTCCCAAACTGTAGGCATAAATAGCTGATTATCAGGGTTTTGGAACACTAGCCCGACAAAATTACGAACAGAGCGCAAATTTTCCGGTTTTACCAACCACTCACCAATAATTATTTCTCCTTCTTGGGGCAAAATAATGCCATTAAGGTGCAGTTGCAAGGTAGATTTTCCCGAACCATTAGCGCCAATTAATGCTACTCGTTCGCCAGCAGCAATAGACAAATTAATTCCTTGTAGTGCTTGAGTCCCATCGGGATAAACGTAGCTCAGATTTTGAATTGCGATCGGATTATGGTGCATTGAAACAACAGATAAAAATTATTTTCGCCAGTATATGACCTGCCCCAGCAGCGCCAATAATATAGTTAAAGTCAAAGCCACAATGTCTTGTCTTCCCCCTGGGGATATTTTTTCCATTGGTGGTATGCCTTGATAACCCCGCGACAGCATCGCCTGATGTACCCGATTTCCGCGCTCGTAGGTGCGGATAAATAACGCTCCAATTGTATTACCTACAACTAAACGAATCGAACGATTGCTATTCATCAAGTTCCGTGACAATGCAGCCCTCCGCATCGCCTCAAATTCCCCAATCAACACGCCAATGTAGCGATACATTGAGGCTAAAGTTGCTATCAGTAAGGGGGGAATGCGTAATTCTTTCATGCCGTGCAGTAAAGCGGGGACAGAAGTTGTCAAAGTTAATAGATTCAACATTGCTAATGACAGCATTGCCTTAATGCTGACGCTTGCCAAAATAGTTAGTCCTACGGTGGTAATTTGCAATATTCCCCAAGACCAAATTACTTCTCCCCCTTCCCGAAATAGCGTACCGATTAGCACGACACCCACAAAGGCAAATTCTACTACTAGCCGCTTCAACAGTACGGTAATAGTAATGCGGCTAATAGGGATTAAAATCAACAACCCTACACCATAAACTGCCCAAGTTTGCCAATGTCCGTTAGGGGTTAAGACAACGGCAAATACAAACAGTAAAGCGCACAGCAAGCGGGTACGAGGGGCGATCGCGTGCCAATAGGTATTTTGTTTACTATCAATATCGAGCTTAAAAGCGCCAACGTGTAAGAGCATCTAGTGTCTTTGTGAGTCTGAATCGTCTGAGTAAGATAATGGCTCGTTTTCGCTGGCAGATGAGCCGTTACCCCGCACAACGATTTTGCCAATTCCCCAAGCCAATCCAAATACAGCTAAAGTACCAACTAAACCTGCCAATGGAGTAGCAACATTTTCTGGTACGCCTTTAAGGGCATATTCATCAAATATCTGAGCAAAAGGCGTTTTACTAGCTGGGGTATCTTCTGCGGCTTTATCTTCAAATTTGAGGTCTTGGGCAACTCGATCTAAACCATCAGGGTTTTGACTAGCAAAAGGAGACAAAAAGATGGCGATTATTAGGGCTACACCTAAACCTGCAATGGTAAAAGCAAAATTGCGCGATCGCGAATTATTATTAGTCATATTAATACCGAGAAACTGGACGAGATGAGCCAACTCTTGTTCTACGAGGAGGATCGTAAAATAAATCCGGTCTAGTCCGCCAAATAGATGTAAGTGCAACTACGGTAATTATTGCTTCACCAATCCCAATTAGTATGTGCCAAGAAACCATTGCTGTTAAAGCTACGGGCAGTGGTACAGTTCCAGATATGGCTAATTGGATTGCCGTGATTACAGCCGCAATTACAACGCTCGTCCAGGCAGCAACCGCCGCTCCCACTACTAATCCTTGCAACTTATCGCGCCCGATCGTAAATCTAATTGCCTTGTAGAGATAATAGCCGCCAAAAGTACCAATTAAGCCCATATTAAAAATATTGGCTCCCAAAACTGTTAAGCCGCCATCTTGAAACATGACACTTTGGACTATAAATACTACAGTCATCACTAACGAACCCGCCCAAGGACCTAACAAAGCACCTGCCAAAGTTCCCCCTAGTAAGTGACCTGACGTACCGCCGGGAATTGGGAAATTAATCATTTGTGCTGCAAATACAAACGCCGCACAAACTCCCATTAGAGGTACAGCTTTTTCTTGGTATTCTGACTGTACTCGATTTAGTGCTAAGGCGATTAGCCCCAGGGCAGCTAATGAGGTGACAAATATCACAGGTAAGTTTAAAAAACCATCGGGAATGTGTAAGGCTAAATGCGGCACAATTATCCAATCCAATAAGGCTGAAGACAATAAACCGCCTGTAACTGTAGTTAACAAATTTACTCTCTAATCAAATAGTGAACTTTTATTAATCAAAACTATATTTTGATTAAAATGCAATCCTATAGGGGGGGATAGTTTAACTCAATTTACGGATAAATTCTAAAGGTAAGTTGTCTGTATCGGCAATAAAGGCGACTTCATAAACAGAATTGCCGATTTGCTGCTGCTCTGGCTCTAACAGTATCTTTAGCGGCGAATATTGCTCAGATTCGTTCTGGTAAGCTTGGGCAAAACGCTGTTGCAAAGCAGTCAACCAATCAGTCAAATCTGGTACAGCCTCGGTAAGGTCAAAAGACAAATGGTAATAACCGACATAATGCTCATCATTGAAAGCATCAAGAGCGGGGTGGGGCTTAGGAATTTGGATAAGTTCAATGCGTCCCTCTAATCCCTCCATCCAGCAAGCCAAAGTATAGCCTGTAGTAAAGCGATCGCATACCCTAAAGCCCAGTAGTTCATAAAAGGTGATCGCTTTATGAATATTACCTGTACGAATTGAAACGTGGTGCATTATTCAAATAAGCGAAAATAAGGATAGCGAACCGGGACACCAGGCTCCTTTTCCAGATCGAAATTAATGACTTCCCAGCGTGGTTCCTCTTGGGGATTGGGACTAAAATCTACAGGTAAGCCGTAAAGCTTGGGAGACTGTTCTGATTGTCCGCGCCAAGGAGTGCTGCGCTCTAAATAGCCGCTAATTAATTCTTGATAGCGCTCAGCAATAATTACTCGTGTCGCGCGGTAGCCTTGAGTATAAAGACGATCTAAAGCCTCATGAATTTCAAATCTGATCCCGTCAGGATGGGTATGTTGCCTATACCATTCATCATCCCATTGTTTCCAATGACGACCAGATTGGAGGTGTACTAATTCCCCCGTCTGAGGGTCGGCTTCAAAAGCTCCATGACGAGTACATAAATAAGTATCTGTTAGTGTCAGCGCCGGGACAGTTTGGCGACAATGGGGACACTGAATCTCTGGACCAAAAATTGGATATTGTAAGCTTGAGTTGATCATGAAGTGCTTATCAGCATATTTCTGTCTTCACTAGCACCAGTGGTTTTGTGTCGATGCTCTTGCTGTCTTCTGCACCGCTTTACCTTCTAAAAGGTTAGCACTATGATATCGTGCTTAAAACGTTGCCTTAGCTTGAGCATTTACAACTATTGTCCTGGAAATCTATTTGCTATTCGTTCTCCTGTATATTATGTCTTACTTACCCGCTCCCGATCTTTCTCAAGCTGCTTTTGTTGCTGCTAATGCTGTAGTTATTGGTCGAGTCAAAGTAACTACAGGAGTGAGTATTTGGTATGGCGCAGTAATTCGGGGGGATGTAGAGCGAATTGAAATTGGGGAATGTACCAATATTCAAGATGGCGCAATTTTGCATGGAGATCCTGGTAAGCCAACGATTTTAGAGGATTTCGTCACGGTTGGACATCGAGCAGTAATTCATAGTGCTTACATAGAACGCGGTAGTCTAATTGGAATTGGGGCGATAATTTTGGACGGGGTGCGGGTAGGCACAGGTAGTATTATTGGGGCTGGAGCAGTTGTAAATAAGGATGTTGCACCTTTTTCATTAGTTGTAGGCGTACCAGGGAGGCGAATCAAAGAAAATTCTCCCGCCGCCGCCGCCGAACTTATAGAACACGCCGAGCGTTACAAAAAGTTAGCTTTAGTTCACGCTGGCAAGGGTACAGATATGGGCTTTGTGGTTACAACGGATTAATTAGAAACATTTATAAGTAAAAGGTCTAGCTTATTTGCCTGTTTCAGCTAAAAATAAAAAATGAGAACTACTCTAAAAAACTTTAATCTCTAAATCAAGAGAGGATAACAATCAGATGGATATTGATTTTCGCGTAGCCATAGTTTTATTACCAGTAATTGCCGCCGCGAGTTGGGCAGTCTTCAATATTGCACCCGCAGCTATTAGACAGATTCAAGGCTTTTTAGAGAAATAAGCACAAAATCGCGGTATCTAAGCTAAAAACCGACTGCGTAATGAAACAGTCGGTTTTTATGTACTTGAGTCTACGACTAAGAAGTAACTAATCGCTTGCGGATGGATTCAGCGCGGCGCTTGGCAGTGGTATTATTTGGCTCAGACTTCAATACTTGCTCGTAAGTTTCTAAAGCTGGAGCAACTAAATTTTTCTTTTCGTAAGCATGACCTAAATTATTGAGAGCAAAAACATAGTCAGGGTTTTGTTTCAAAGCTTCCTTGTAGTGACGAATTGCCAAATCGTACTGTTCTTGAGAAAAAGCTGCAAAACCTAAACCATTATAAATTGGCGCAATATTTTCCTCGGCTTCTTGCTCGGCGGCTTTAATTGCTTTTTGAAACAAAGCGATCGCCTGGGAGTACAATTTCTTATCTAAATATATGCTGCCCAGTTCGTAATACTCTTGAACAGTTCCCTTGTCTTTACTTAGTTTTTTTTGCAGCCTCCCCAGGGCATTTTCAGTTTTGCGTGTTTTCAACACCTGGCGCAACACAATTACCCCACTGCCCAGCAGCACAATTAGTAAAATTGAAAGATATACAATCGGTAAATTATCCATTGCTCTAATTAAAAAAGTGTGGTTTTAGCCTGCATCTTGTTCCATCTTGCCACCTCTTAATCTAGAAGTGGAATTAGGCAAACCCCAATAACTAACTCTAGCTTCTAACCAACCTTCAGATACATAACGAGAAATCGCATCATTAACTTGCTTGCGCACGTCATCGTACTGCAAACCTTTCGGCATCACTACAGCGAGGGGTTCTGCACCTATCAATGTTGGCAATAGTCTATAGCGATCGTCTTGTTGCTTCCAGCCAGTCAAGACGCTGGCATCCCCCGCAAAAGCTACTGCACCCTCTGCCTCTAGAAGTAATTTTGCTGCTTGATAATTATCAACTCCGACCAATTGCGCCTGTGGCAACACGTAACGCACGCTGGCAATAGCACTAGAACCATTTATAATCGCAATCTTACTTCTCACCACATCGCTTAATTTTTGGACTGCGGCATCTTTAGTAATTAAAGCCGTACCGTCAAAATAGTAAGGTAAGCTAAAGCTAACTAATCGGGCGCGAGACTCTGTTGCGGTAAAATTTGCGATCGCTAAATCTACTTTATTTTCTGTTACTGCCGCAAGCCGCAAATTATTTTCGACTGGTTGCAACTTTACTTTTTCTGGGTTGCCTAATAAGTCTTGAGCCAAACGCCTAGCTACATCAATTTCCAACCCTTGCAAATTTCCTCTAGCATCCCGAAAGCCTAGGGGACGCAAGTTATCTTTTACAGCAACCGTTAGATAACCTCGGCTTTGAATTTCTTTAAGTTCGGCGGCGCTACTTGCACCGCAAAAACTCAAAAAACCGCAGTAAAAAGCAATAAGGAATAGAACTATCCTCTTGCCTTTTAGCTGCATTATTTAACTTGGCTTGCCATTTCGGCAACTTTGCTAAAACCTGTAGGATCTAGAACTGCCATCTGCGCCAGCATTTTGCGATTGATGCCGACATTAGCTTTTTTCAAATTGCCCATCAGTTGGCTGTAGCTAACTCCATGCTGTCTTGCGGCGGCATTAATGCGGACAATCCACAGACGGCGAAAATCGCGCTTGCGTTTTTTGCGATCACGATAAGCACTCCGTAGCGCTTTCATTACTTGCTGGTTTGCCGTTCTAAACAGCGTTGAATGGGAACCGCGAAATCCTTTAGCTAGTTTAAGAATTTTCTTGCGGCGTTTGCGGGCTACATTACCGCGTTTTACCCGTGTCATAGTTTATTTATCCTTAGTTATTTACAAATAGGGCAGCATCAAGCGGACGTTTGGCGCGTCGCGCTCGTCTACTACTGCCATTTGGGAGAAGCGACGCTTTTTGTCCGATGATTTGTGTTGAAGCAGGTGGTTTTTGCCAGCTTTGCGGCGGACAATTTTACCAGTACCAGTAGCGCGAAAGCGCTTTGATGCTGCTTTGCGGGTTTTTAGTTTAGGCATATACAAACTGCAATAAGGACGCAATCTACAATTATAGACAATTTACTACCAATTTTAAAATTTACTTGCTCATTTCTAGCATTCTTTGCATGGGTTTAAGGGCAGCTAATCGAATCTCCTCGGACATGGTTATTTCTGGGGTGCGATTTTTCATCGCTAAGTAAAGTTTTTCTAGAGTATTTAACCGCATATATGGGCATTCATTACAAGCACAGTTATTTAGCGGAGGTGCAGGAATGAATTGCTTATGAGGAGCATCTTTTTGCATTTGGTAAATAATCCCTGGTTCTGTGGCGACAATAAAGGCATTTGCGGAGGATTTTTGACAGTAGTTAAGCAAAGCTGTAGTAGAACCAATATAGTCAGCGTGGCGCAGAACAACTGACTCACATTCGGGATGGGCAATTATTTCAGCTTCAGGATGAGCAATCTTTAATTCAACAAGTTTTCTTTCAGAAAAAGTTTCGTGAACAATACAGCTACCTTGCCACAGTAGCAAGTCTCGCCCAGTTTGTTCGATCACGTAACGTCCCAAATTGCGATCGGGTGCAAAAATAATTGGTTGAGTTTCAGGAATTTGGCGGACAATTTGCACGGCGTTGGAACTGGTACAAATAATATCGCTCATTGCCTTGATTTCGGCGGTGCAGTTGATATAAGAAATGACTAGATGGTCTGGGTGATTGGCTTTAAAAGCAGCAAATTCTTGAGGCGGACAACTATCCGCCAACGAACACCCGGCGGCTAAATCTGGTAATAATACCAATTTATGCGGATTGAGAATTTTTGCTGTCTCTGCCATGAAATGAACTCCAGCAAAGACAATTACATCCGCATTCGTACTTGCGGCTTGTCTTGAAAGTCCCAAAGAGTCGCCGATATAATCAGCTACATCTTGAATATCTGGTTCTTGATAGTAGTGCGCCAAAATCACAGCATTCAATTTCTGTTTGAGTTCAGAAATCGCTGTAAATAAATCTACTGGTAACTCGTTAGAGGAACTTTTTTGAGCAAGTGCAGTTGTAAACACAGGTTTTTAGTGGCTTAGTCAGTTCTAATAATTATAGTAGTTTTTACCAAAACTAGCTGTGGCACTTTTTTCTGTCAAAATAGACTGAGGTTTCCTATCCTAGGGAAAGACAGGCAAGGAAAAACGGATGACCAGCCAGAGAACGCACGAACAACTTGAGGATAATATTTTCTCTAGCAAATCGATCGTCATTGCGATCGTTGGAGATATACACGATCGCTGGGAAGCCGCCGACGAAATTGCCCTTCAACATTTGGATGTAGATTTGGTCTTATTTGTGGGAGATTTTGGCAACGAGTCGGTGCAGATAGTACGAGAAATTGCGGCGGTAAAGCTGCCTAAAGCAACAGTATTTGGCAATCATGACGCATGGTACAGTGCTTCAGACTGGGGTAAACAAAAATGCCCTTACGATCGCCAAAAAGAAGATTGGGTTCAAGATCAAATAGATTTATTAAAAGAAACTCATGTTGGTTACAGCAAGCTTGATTTCCCCGAATTAAAACTTACTGTAGTTGGTAGCCGCCCCTTTAGTTGGGGTGGAGAAGTGTGGAAAAATTCCGAATTTTACAAAGAGAGATTTGGAGTCACGAGTTTTGCTGAGTCTAGTGCGAAGATAATGGCTGCTGCTGAAAGTGCAGCCTATGAGACAGTGATATTTCTCGGTCATAATGGTCCGGTAGGTTTAGGAAGTAACGCCGACGATCCTTGTGGTAAAGATTGGCAACCTTTGGGCGGCGATTATGGCGATCCTGATTTGACAGATGCGATCGCGCAAACACGTAAATTGGGCAGAACCATTCCTTTAGTTACCTTCGGTCATATGCACCACGATCTTAGGTATACAAAAAAACACTTAAGAAAAACCTTTGCGATTAGTACGGAGGGAACAATGTATCTAAATGCCGCGCGTGTCCCTAGAATTGTAAAAACTCCCGATGGTGGCGAGTTGCGCAATTTCTCCATAGTGCATTTGCAAGCTGGGGCAATTACTCAAGCTTCCTTAGTCTGGATGGGTAAAGATTTGACAGTGGTATCGGAAGAAATTATTTATCAGCAAGTAAGTCAAGTAGTGCAGCCAGCGCGCTCGTAAGCTATGATAATTATCTGTCAGTTTTGACCCAAACTGACTAAATTGGAGAGGTGGCAGAGTGGTCGATTGCGTCTGACTTGAAATCAGATGAAGTGAAAGCTTCCGGGAGTTCGAATCTCCCCTTCTCCGTTGTTTTAGTTAGTTACTCCCAAGCACAGTCGGCTGAAGCCGACTTTAACTATCAGCCTGGGGTTTCAACCCTAGGCGGGTTGCTTCTATTCTCCAATTGTTTCCCTAACCGCCACATCTCCGCTACTAATTACTTGGGCTACTACACCTGTTTCTTTATGGTTAAAGTGCTGCTTCAACAAGGAAAATAGCTTAATATCTTGCTCCCCAGTATCAGGATTGACATCAATATTCAAGCAGCGAGTAATCGGCGCTGAGATTCTAATTCTTGCTTGTCCTATTTGTAATTCTTGTCCTACCCAGCTAAATTCTTCCCAAGCTGGTACGCCTTCTAAAACAATATTAGGACGAAACCGTCGCGCATCTATTTCTTGCCCGGCGGCGCTAGAAAGTGCGTCTAAAGTTGCTTGACTAACTAAGGATATATGCACGGGTTGGCGATCGCTATAACGGGTTTTACCTTCTGGATCGCCAACTAATCGCAAAGTTCCTTTTTGAGGACGGTGTGTAGCTATATACTCACTAAAAAAGCTACTGAGGCGATCGCGTCCTTCTTGAGTATCAGTTGCAGCGTTTAATAACTCCTTATTGCCCTGCTTGATCGTCATAATCGTAGTAGCGTTATCGTACTGGCAATTCAAAGCCGCTAAAACGGGTAAATCACACTGCATCGCAAAGTTTTTTTTCTTCATCCAAGGTACGGCAGTGTCGGGAACATCGGTAGCAACGCTTTGGTACATTAAGGCAAAAGCGCGATCGCCAGGAATTCCATGATCGCAAAGCAAAAATACGCGATCGCATTTCTGGGGAGTTAACCCTTTAACTGGATGCGTAAATAATTCTTTAACTAAAGCCGTACTATTCATAAGCTTATTCGCGTCTAGTGCTTAACGGTAATTGAGGCGACGGCTCAATTTTTTTATTTACTTTACCGCTTAAGCTGCGAAAATAGATACTACCTAGGGTGAACAAAAACACCACATAAGCAGCAGCTTGAACGATAAACAGGTTCTCTCTGTAACCAAACAAAGCCTTAAATACTATCCCTGGAAACTTATCGTCGGGCAATATTTTTGATGTATCCCAAACTCGCGCCCCTAAAATACAAGAGGGATTTTTGGTAAATCGTTCGTAGTAAAAACACAAGCCTTGAGAAGAACGATCCATCTGTGACAGAGTTGCAAAAGCTACGTCAAAATGTTCCAAGGCGGATACAACTAATCCGGCGACAATTAGCAACAGTAACACCCCCATAGTTTTAAAAAACAAGCGGATGTTAATTTTGATTCCCCATTGAAACAACATTACCCCCACAACGGCGGCGGTTATTACCCCCGCGATCGCCCCAAAAGCAGGTACTAACCCTTGTTGAAAGTTGGCAGCAATAAATAGTACGGTTTCAAAGCCTTCTCGCACTACAGCAATCAAAATTAAGCTAAAAACGCCCCAGCCAGCATTTTTGTCTTGCAAAGCCGCGCCAATTGTTCCCTCTACTTGCGCCTTCATAAACCTAGCTTGGCGAGTCATCCACACCAGCATCCAACTAAGCATTGCGATCGCAATGACGCTAAATACACCTTCTAGTAAGGGTTCAACTACCGTAGTGTATTTTGGGTTAGCGGCACTGATAACTGGAATTGCGATGCTAAAAAGTATCCCAACTAAAGCACTTACAACAATTCCTACGCCTACACCCGCATAAACCCAAGGATTTAAGCGACTTTGCCCAGCTTTTTTTAAGCAAGCAAGAACAATTCCTACTACTAACGCCGCTTCTACTCCTTCGCGGAGAGTAATTACAAATGTAGGTATAGCTGCACTAAAATTCATAATTTTATTTTTAGGTATTTTTAAGGCAGGAGGAAATCAGCTTATTTTCTCCTGCCTCTCTATTTTTGCTAGAAATTATGTGCTTTAAACTGCATTACCACTAAAATCGCGCAACATTTTTTTGATTTCTATAGTGTGCAATTCCTCAGTTCCAATCATTGTGCGCGCAAATTCTTCTAAATACACGCTGGCATCATTGACGGTACTAAGTAAGCTTTTATACAAATCCAACGCTTTTTTTTCGTGATTTAAACTTTCTTCCAAGATATTCTTGACTGAATGCTGGAAAGTTTCTTCCATGGGCGCAATTTTCAAGCTGGGATGTCCTTCTAATCCTGTCAAAATTTCGCCTACTTGCTGGGCGTGGGTGAGAGACTCAGTTGCTTGCATTTTAAAAAATTCGACAATCGGGATGCGATTGGGTCCTGTTACCATCAAGGAATAGTGGGTATAGCGTACTACTCCAGCTAATTCAAATTCCATGATGGCGTTGAGCAAAGCGATCGCTTTTTCTTGGTTAAGTTCGCGCATAATTTTTATTATTTGGCAGTGGTGTTACTGTCTACTACTTTTTGCGACTCTTGTTCAATAGTTGTAATCAACTGAGTAACTTGAACAGGAGCATTTACGGGAGTTGCTGGGGGAATCGCTGAGGGCCAGTTCTTACTTAGTTCGCTCATTTTGGTTGCGATAGATTTATCAGTATCAACATTTACGGCGGCTACTTGGCTAGAAATACCCTTATATAACTCATCTGCGTAATTGACAAACCCACGAGAGTCTTGATACTCAATGGCGGCAGATATTTTACCATTGGCGATCGCGGCTGTGTATTCGGAATTGGCTGTATCTAACAAACCATTGATTACCTGTAAGACAAATTCTGGCGAAGATCTTTGATTTTCTGGCAAAGCGGCGATCGCATTATCTACTGATTTTACGGCTTCTGTAAAATTAGTGTCTATTTTGGTAGATTTGGCTTTTACTAAGTCTTGCAAACTAATTAAACTTGTTTTAAATTCGGGTACATTGCGCTCGTTTAATTGGTCTTCTACATCTACATAAATTTCTTCTACTGGATGCCCGATATGAGGTTCAGCTTGAGCAGGCTTTTGTAAATCCAATAGGTCTTTGGCAACTAATAAGTGTCCCTTCATTAATCCCAGTTTGGTCATGTAATCTACATCTTTGGCAACGCCTGTAAGTACAACATCCTCAATTGTCACCATGTCTTTGATTTGCTCGTATTGAGCTTGACTAATTACCTTTTTTGCTACCAATTCATCGGGACTAGCGTAAGGACGTTGAGCTTGAATTTGATTTGATAAAGCGGGAATACCCAGTTTTGCCTCTAATTTATCTAGTTCTGACAAAATAGCATTATTAATATTGATTTTGTTTTTGCCATTTGCTACCACTGCGGGGCTAGAAACATTGCTGGGTGGAACAGTTGATGTTGTTGTAACTGATGGATTTTGATTGCAGCTAAATAAAACTGAGAGCATAGCCGCCGCAAAAGTAAGAAACACAAATCGTAAAATAGACATGGCAATTATTTAGTATTAGTGAAAAACTTTGTCAATTTATGCTGTTGCTGGGATAACTTCAAACAACCCCATACAACCTGCTTGAGCGATCGCATCTTGATGAGGATGAAACATATATTTGCCTGGATATTTATAGGCAAATTCTAAAATATGTCGCTCTGCTGTCCCCATTGTAATTACGTCGCTTTCTTCGCTAGGTGCGAGGGTTCTTCCAGTTTTATACACTTGAAAAAAGTTAGCGTGTAAGTGAAAGGTAGCTACCGGATCGAACTCAATCATGTTGAGTATATAAAGCCGCACTAGCTGATTTTGATAGATGGGAATCGGATGATTTTTGTAATAATTTGGCTGTCCGTTGAAGGCGTAAAACTCATTTTTGTTATCGTCGTTTGTATCAAATCCTCCCATTACTAACACTATTTCATCGGCTGGAGGGCGGGGTTTGGGCGGATCGATAATTAACATTCCATACAACCCTTTGCTGATATGTCGCGTTACAGGTTCCGTATGGCAATGGTATAACTGCACGCCAAAAGGTTCAGCATCAAATTCATAAATTGCCGCATTCCCATGACGCACGGGGCGCAAACCATCAGCTTCTGCCGGATGAATACCGTGGAAGTGCATAGAATGGGAATGACCGCCGTTATTGTAAAATACTACCCGGATGCGATCGCCTTGAGTTGCCCTCAATGTTGGTCCTGGAATGCGATTATTGAAGTTCCAAGTATTAAAATTAACAGCGCTATTTAAAGCAATTGTTGAATTTTCGGCAATGATTTTATATTCTCTAATCGTCCGTCCTTTCTCCTGTTTGACCGTGCCATAATCAAAGTCCCGCAATATTGCCATTGGATTATTGCTATCTTTTGACAAATTGCTAGGCTCTATGGTTGGGATTCTTACAGGTGAAGACTTTTGATTGAGCGCTTGATAAGCAATGGCTGCACCCGTAACACTTACCCCTGCTAAAGCAATTTCTAGAAATTGTCGGCGACTCAATAGTAGCTTTGCCTTAGCTTGTAGTGTATCGTTACCCATGTTATGCGGTCGACCCGACCACTATTTGTTGCAAGATATTTGCAAGTATACCAGATGCTTAGTGTAGGCGATCGCGCTTTTAATGGTCAATTATTCTCAATAATTTAATGGTGTATGTCTAGATTCAATGTATAGCGCCCCATTTGCACTTTTTCCGACCATAATTCATATTCCAAGCGCAAATTTTCTGGTAGGGTACGACCAACCAAATTTAAACTACAGGTAAAATTCCGCAGGCGCAGTTGTTCTTGGGGTTGAAATGATTGACTTTGCAGCCAATAGTAGCTGTAGCCATAAAGCCCTTGTTGCCATGAATGACGATAACTTACTTTTCCGCTTGCTTGCATACTCATAGTCACCCGACAAGGGGAAATGTCCAACCACAGCAAGCGCGGGGTTGCTACTTCTAATTGCTGTAAAGGTGGTTCGTGTAAGACTATATGGAACTGTTCGCAACTTTTTTGGTATAGTGTTGCAGCAGTTTCTACCACTGACCAAATGGGTAAGTCTGTGGAAACTAGAGATAGACATACAGGCTTGCGGTGGTGAGTAAGCATGAGGAGTAAAAGATAGACTTGAAAGGCTTTTAATCTTGTTTTGTAGGGTAGGAAGTAATCGCGATTGGGGCTAAATGCTACTTGCTCAAATTTAAGTAGGTCTTTTGCCTGCTCGTTTTTTGAAGCAAATTATCGCTCTGGCATCGTGTACTGAGAACTATTATAACTTTGATTTCTCCATATATCGATTTTCTAGGTTTACCTAGATATTGGCTATTTTTTACGAAAAATAGCTATAAATTGATTTAGCGCTCCTTTCCAAAGCCAGGAATTTTGTCTTACTCTGCTAAAAAACTTTCTATAATTATTCCTGTTTTCAATGAAGCAGAAAATATTGCTGCTACCCTCGCTCGTACAAACAATGTAGAAGTAATTGTTGTTGATGGTGGTAGCCAAGATAATACGGTTGAAATTACCCAAGCATTAGGGGTAAAGGTTGTGCGATCTAATACCGCTAATCGCGCCCAGCAAATGAATACTGGCGCACAAGCCGCCACGGGAGAGATTTTATTATTTCTGCACGCTGATACTCGTTTACCTCCTCAATTTGAGACTATGGTCGAGCGAGAAATCGCCACAAATATTGCTGCGGGTGCGTTTGCCCTGCAAATTGATGGTTGTTTATGGGGGCTAAGATTAGTTGAAATTGGCGTAAATATGCGATCGCGTATTTTTGCGTTACCTTATGGAGATCAAGCTATCTTCCTCAATGCCAAACTATTTTACGAATTAGGGGGCTTTGCAGACTTGCCAATTATGGAAGATTTTGAACTGATTTGTCGCTTAAAACGTCACGGTTCAATTGCGATTATTCCTACCCCAGTTACCACTTCAAGCAGACGCTGGCAAAAGTTAGGAATTATTCAGACTACTCTAATCAATCAAGTAGCAATAATTGCTTACTTAATCGGTGTTTCTCCAAGTAAAATTGCTGCTTGGTATCGTAGTTAAATGGGTATACACTTAATAGCATGATGAACTAATATCAAAAATAAATAATCAGGTTGTTTATTTTTTGTCTACCTGCAAATGAAAAGCTTAAAACCGCTTACAGCCATTAGTTTAGTCTTTTTAGCTGGGTTAGCAACAGTAATGGCGGTCGCTAACCCAGATGCTTCTACTTATGAAGAATATGCTGTAGAGAAACTTACTACTTATTTAAAAGATGATGTTTGCAGTCAAGTACCTCAAGTCTTTGGAAGTTTAGTCCAAAATTGCACTTCACTAATTGAATCTAATCGCCCGCAAATACAGCAAATTATTGCTCGTAGTACGCAAAGACAAAATTTTATCTTGTTTAGTATCTATCGCACTAACTTGTCAATTAGTTCAGTTGTGCCTCTATATCGCTTTCAAACAATTGGATTGATGCAAAATTTTTATACTTACTCTGCGGAGCAGCAGTAAACCTTAACTCATTGTATAAAATATAGGTTTACTTTTAATAGCAGCAATTTTCTTGAGTCGCAATTTTAGGTATAGCTGTAGCTGTCTAAATAGCAAATCTTTCTTAAGGTGCATGATATCGCTGACTTTACCTATTATTCTAAGAAGAATCTAAACCTAGTTACTTGATTGTAACGTTACGGGTTTAAATGCAGGTAAAAGAATCTGCTAATCTGCCGATTTGCATTTTTATATAAAGAGAGAGACTCATGTTTTTTCACAAAAAAGAAACCATTCACACTGTAGATATTAAGGAAGCAGATCCGCGTTTTGCTCAATTACTTTTAGAGCAGTTTGGGGGAGCTACAGGCGAGCTTTCCGCAGCTTTACAATACTGGGTACAATCTTTTCATATTGACAACCCAGGCATCAAAGATATGCTCCAAGATATTGCCATAGAAGAGTTTGGTCACTTGGAAATGGTGGGAAAAATGATCGAGTCTCACACAAAAAACGTCGATCAAACTGAAGCTTATAAAAGCACCTTATTTGCTGTACGCGGTATGGGACCTCACTTTTTAGATAGTCAAGGTAATACTTGGACAGCAAGCTATTTGAACGAAGGTGGAGATGTAGTCCGCGACCTGAGAGCTAATATTGCGGCAGAAGCTGGAGCGCGTCAGACTTATGAATCTTTGATTAAACTAGCTACCGATGAAGGGACAAAGAAAACTCTAGTACACCTATTAACTAGAGAAATTTCCCACACGCAAATGTTCATGAAAGCCTTAGATTCACTGGGCAAATTAACCGATCCCATGTTTGGTAATATTCAACCTGATGAAACAGTTGATATTTACTACAACTTGTCCTCTAACGGCAAAGATGAGCGCGGTCCTTGGAATTCTGAGCCAACTTTCCGTTACATTGCAGACCCAGCCTTAGAAAGCCAAGCACAATAGTCTGCTCAATGTCAGCTAAATAATGTCAGCTAAATCAAGCTAACAATAACTCAACCGTAGAATTACTGTTGGGTTATACTTTTTAAGTTAAATTTAATACTAACTATTGCCTGTAAGCTAGGAAGTTACATATCTAAATTGTCAATATAAACCGCAGCAAACTATACAGATTAAATAAGATGCGATCGCATAATTAATAATATAAGTACAAGTTACAACTAAATATTTACCCAATGTCTTCAGCCTATTTGTTAGTAGCTCATGGAAGCCGCGACCCGCGTCCTCAAATCGCGATGGAGCAACTAGCTAAACTAATTTATCAGCACAAGTTACTAGATGCCAACAAAGGTAAAACGCACCTAGCTTATAAAAGTGCCACTAATTCGCTTACCATCCTAGAACCCTTAGTCGATGTAGCATATTTAGAGTTAGATCCTTTACCCCTACACGAACAGATTAAACAAAAGTGCGATCGCGCTCTTGCTTGTGGCTATGACAGGTTACAAGTTTTACCCTTATTTCTGCTGGCTGGAGTTCATGTGATAGAAGATATCCCCCAAGAAGTAGCAAAAGCACGGCAAATCAGCAATCCAAAAGTAGCTATAGACTTGCATTCTCACTTGGGTACTCATCCCGGTTTAATTGAGTTATTAGCAACACAAATGGCAAATAATACCGCCGAAGCGTGGATATTAATCGCTCATGGTAGCCGTCGCCCTAGTGCTAAAGCACCAATCGAAGAAATTGCGCGTAAACTAGGTGTATTTTCTGCTTACTGGGCTATCTCGCCAAAATTAGAGACACGGGTAGAAAAATTAGTAATTGCTGGCTATAAAAAAATTGGGATTGTGCCATACTTTTTGTTTGCAGGCGGGATTACTGATGCAATTTCTGCTACGGTAGATGAACTAAAAATCAAATTTCCTGATGTTAATGTTCAGCTAGTTGAACCATTAGGCGCTAGTAATGAGTTAGCAAATTTAATTATTAATTTAATTGAGTAATGAACGATAACACAGCAAAAAAGTGTTTGAGTAAAGTTTACTTAGTAGGCGCGGGACCAGGAGATCCGGGACTGTTTACGCTTAAAGGTAAAGGTTTATTAGAGTGTGCGGATGTAGTAGTTTATGATGCTTTAGTTAGTGCGGCGATTTTGCAAATGATTAATCCCCAAGCCGAAAAATTAGATGCAGGAAAACGTCGGGGTCGTCATTCTTTAAGTCAAGATGAAATTACTCAATTATTAATTGCTAAAGCTCAAAATAATGCGGTAGTAGTACGTTTAAAAGGCGGCGATCCGTTTGTATTTGGTCGCGGTGGCGAAGAAATGGCAGACTTGGTAAAAGCCGGAATAGCTGTCGAAGTTGTCCCCGGCGTAACTTCAGGAATAGCCGCCCCAGCCTATGCAGGTATCCCGTTAACTCATCGAGACTATAGCTCGTCAGTAACCTTTGTTACAGGGCATGAAGGCGCGGGAAAGTACCGCCCAGTGGTCAAATGGAGCGCGATCGCTCATGGCTCAGAAACGATTGTCGTTTATATGGGAATTCACAATTTACCCTACATTATTGAGCAACTACAATTGGCAGGATTGAGCTTAAATACTCCGATTGCTTTAGTGCGCTGGGGTACAAGGATAGAGCAAGAAGAATTAATTGGTACACTAGCAACAGTTGTGGCGCAAGTAGAAGCTGCTCAATTTAGCGCCCCCGCGATCGCTGTAATTGGTGAAGTCGTAAACTTACATCATATTTTGCCTAGCTGTCGCCCAATTAGGTAGTTTTTACTTTGATCGCTGAGTAATTAGTTAAAATTAGTTCTGATGTTATGGTTGCTTTCGGCAGATCAAAAGGCAAGCGCGGTTTTTAATTTAGCAGCAATAGAATCACCAAGACACTAGCCAAAAGAGCGAAGTCCCAATTGCAAGCTCTTAAAACTTTGCTCAAGAACGAGGCATTAATTTAGAAAATTGTGATAGAAATTAGTTTACAAATTGAAGAAAATAGCGACCGCTTAGATCGCTATCTTGCCCAAAATCTTAGCAACTTATCTCGTTCTCGCCTCCAACAGCTAATCGCCCAAGGAAACGTTCAAGTTAATGGCAAAATCTGCCTGACAAAAAAAGCTACCGTCCAAAAAGGCGATCGCATTTTTATCGAAATTCCCGATATCCAACCTTTAGACCTCAAAGCTGAGGATATTCCCCTAGATATTCTCTACGAAGATGATTGCTTATTAATTGTTAATAAACCTGCGGGGTTGGTTGTTCATCCCGCCCCTGGTCATCCTGACGGTACGCTAGTTAATGCCTTACTCTCTCATTGCCCAAATTTACCCGGAATTGGCGGCGTACAGCGTCCAGGAATTGTCCACCGCTTAGATAAAGATACAACCGGGGCAATTGCGATCGCCAAAACGGATTTTGCTCAACAACACTTGCAAGCCCAACTCAAAGCTAAAACTGCTCGTAGAGACTATTTAGGCGTTGTTTACGGCGTTCCACCCACCTTGGAGGGCAAAATTGACCTCCCTGTGGGTCGCCACCCGGTAGACCGCAAAAAAATGGCTGTGGTTCCGATTGAAAAAGGTGGGCGCAACGCTATTACACACTGGAAAATTGCCGAAAGGCTAGACAATTACACGCTGATGCACTTTCGGCTAGAAACTGGACGCACTCATCAGATTCGCGTCCATAGCGCTCATATCGGTCATCCAATTGTCAAAGATCCCCTCTATAGTTCCGGTAAAGATGTTGGTGTAAATCTCCCCGGTCAAGCTCTCCATGCTTGGAAACTCCAACTGCTTCATCCTGTAACTTCTGAGTTGATTTCGGTTACAGCACCCTTGCCTTCAGCATTTTTGACTCTTTTAGAGGTTTTACGGCGCAGAACTTCCACAATTATCAGCAATATTTAGAAATATTTTTGTTACTTAAGTTTACATAAATATTTATTTTTAAGTTTGAATGTTGCCTATATTTGCTGCTGTCGCTACGTTTGATTGAATATGAAGATAATATTAAACTGATAATTGAACTTACTATAAGTATAAATACTATTAATTTTTGTAATAAAAAATCAGAAAAATAAAAGCCTGTGTTCTTTGCTAATAGGTCAATCTAGCTTCTAAGTCAGCTTAAAATTTAACATTAATAATTTGTAATAAACATGGTCGCAACAGCATTGTATAAACATAACCTAGAGAGGATAAACAACAGGCAAAGCCATGATTTAGTCAAGTTCGCTCATTTCTCATATAAAAAAGAAATTTCTCAGATTTCTCGCTCTTAAAATTTTAATTTTAAGAGGCAGTAAGAGAAAAACTTTATCGGCGACTTGAATGAAATGTTTTTTGTGTCTGTTTTATCCATTCAACATTTTCGCTTTTTAGCAAAACTGCACTCAAAAGTTAAGCAATTAGGAGAATTGAGTTCATGTTAGACGCATTCGCTAAGGTAGTTTCTCAGGCTGATTCAAAAGGTGAATTTTTGAGCAGCAATCAGTTTGATGCGCTATCAAACATGGTTAAAGAAGGCAACAAGCGTATCGACGCAGTAAACCGGATCAGCACAAATGCTTCTAGCATCGTTTCTGACGCTGCTCGCGCTTTGTTTGAAGATCAGCCTCAACTAATCCAACCTGGTGGAAACGCTTACACCAACCGTCGTATGGCAGCTTGTCTGCGCGACATGGAAATTATCTTACGTTACGTTACCTACGCCCTAATGGCAGGCGACGCTAGTGTACTAGACGATCGCTGCTTAAATGGCTTGCGCGAAACTTACCAAGCATTAGGCGTACCTGGTGGTTCTACAGCTTCCGGCGTACAAAAAATGAAAGATATCGCTATCAACATCGCCAACGATGCAAAAGCTTCTGGTATCGTTCAAGGCGATTGCAGTGCAATCATGTCTGAACTAGCTAGCTACTTCGACCGCGCTGCATCTTCTGTTGCTTAACGAACCCAAGCTTAGTTAAGTCAAATACTTGAAAAAACATTGCAAAACAAGTTTAAGGGAGAAATCTAAAAAATGAAAACACCAATTACCGAAGCGATCGCATCTGCTGATACCCAAGGACGTTTTTTGGGTAACACTGAATTACAAGCAGCTAATGGTAGATTTGCTCAAGCTAACGCTGGCTTAAATGCTGCTCGTGGTTTGACACAAAGCTCACAAAAGCTAATTGATGGCGCTGCTAACGCAGTTTACCAAAAATTCCCCTACACAACCCAAATGCAGGGACCTCAGTACGCCGCCGATTCACGCGGTAAGTCCAAGTGCGCTCGTGATATCGGTCACTACCTCCGCATGGTTACTTACTGCCTAATTGCTGGTGGTACAGGACCAATGGATGAGTATCTAATTGCTGGATTGGATGAAATCAACCGTTCCTTCGAGCTATCTCCTAGCTGGTATATTGAAGCTTTGAACCACATCAAAGCAAATCATGGTATGAGCGGACAAGAAGCCAACCAAACCAACACCTACATCGACTACGCAATTAGCGCCCTAAGCTAGTTTTAAAGTAGTTTGCCCGGAAGAATCAGTGAGTGTTGGCGCACGAGATAAATTGTTGCTAACAGTTACTAATTTTTCCGGGCATTGTTTTTCAAGAGCCTCATTATAAAAATCTAAATAATTGCATAGGGACGGTCTATGAGCGCTTTAATGGTGAACAATTTAGCAGCCGCAGGATCGCTTGGTCTTTCTGCGTTTGATGCTTCCTCACGAATTGAATTGCGTCCAGATTGGACAGAGAGCGACTTGCAAACGGTAATTCGCTCTGTTTATCGTCAGGTGTTGGGTAACGACTATATCATGAAATCCGAGCGCCTGATCTCGGCAGAATCGTTACTAAGACAAGGAAGTATTACAGTACGCGAATTTGTCCGGGCGGTAGCCAAATCCGAGTTATACAAAAATAAATTTTTCTACCCAAACTCTAATCAACGTTTTGTCGAACTCAATTTTAAACATCTTTTAGGTCGTCCTCCCTACGATGAAGCTGAGTTAGGGCTTCATACTGGACAATGCGAGGAGCAAGGCTACGATGTCGATATTGATTCCTACATCGACAGCATTGAATACGAACAAAAGTTTGGCAATAGCGTGGTTCCTTACTACACCGGATTCATGGTAGATGCGGGAGTTAGAACTGTCGGTTTTACCCGGATGTTCCGACTGTATCGAGGCTATGCTAGTAGCGATCGCGGATCGGTAGGCGGCAAGTCTCCCAGGCTTACGCGCGAACTCGGTCAAAACAAAGCCGGGACAATCGTCAAGCCCTCCGGTGGCGGTTCAAGCTGGAGACATGGCGCAACTATTCCTCAAGACTCCGCTTCAGCTAAAGCTTTAGGCGGTACTCCTCAAGAGAGCGGCAGGATGTTTAGAATTGAAGTCACAGGAATTTTGCAACCTGGGTATCCTTACGTGCGCCGTAGTGCGACAGCGATTATGGTTCCCTACGAACGACTATCGCAAAAGTACCAGGAAATCGTCAGAAAAGGCGGCAGAATCGTCAGCGTTACACCAGCTTAAGAAAGTAGGAGAGCAAGGGAGCAATATAAAGGCTGAAACCTAAATTAGGAATTCATCCTTTTCCTTATCTCCTTAATCAAACAATTGCAGGAGCTATATAAGTTATGTTTGGTCAAACTGCCCTTGGTAGCAGTAGGCTCAGTGGAGCCGAAAATCGGATGTTTCGCTACGAAGTTGAAGGAATGCGTCAGACCTATGAAGCAGATCAACTCAGCTATCCGATTCGCAGTAGTGGCAGCTTTTATATTACAGTGCCATACAATCGCATGAATGAAGAAATGCACCGAATCAACCGCATGGGCGGCAAAATCGTTAGTATTGAACCTTTGAAATTAGAACATAGCAATAGTCAAGCAAAAACTGAAGCTGCAACAGCTAACCAAAACTTAGAAGCTGAAGGCAAGGGTAAGGCTACTGGCGCTCAAGAAAAAGAAAAATAACTACAGGAGTAACAATGTTCGGTCAAACAATTGTCGGCACTGGCGGCATTTCATCCTCTGCTAGTCGGGTATTTCGTTATGAAGTTGTCGGCTTGAAGCAAAACGAAGAGACTGACAAAAATAATCATGGAATTCGACGCAGTGGCAGCGTATTTGTCACTGTGCCGTACACCCGCATGAACGAGGAAATGCAAAGAATTACTCGTTTAGGCGGCAAAATTGTGAATATAGAATCTTTAACTAGCGAGTCAGCTAAAAGCTAAAGCTCAGATGGTGGATTCTAGTCTTGAAGCCGTAACGCCGTTGACAGAGGAAAGCGCGATCGCTTCTTTGCAGCATGAAGATTTAAGTCTGCGTTACTATGCCGCTTGGTGGTTGGGAAAGTTTCGCATCCGCACAAAGGCAGCCGTAGACGCTTTAATCGTTGCCTTGGCAGACGAAGATCATCACACCGAACTTGGCGACTACCCCTTGCGTCGCAACGCGGCTAGAGCATTGGGAAAATTAGGCGATAAAAGTGCTATCCCTAATTTGATTCAAGCCTTGGAGTGTTCCGACTTTTACGTGCGAGAAGCTGCCGCCCAATCGTTGGAAATGCTTGGCGCTACCGCCGCCATTCCCGCTTTGAAGTTACTGCTTAAAGATGGGGTAGAAGCAACAAAGCAAGTTACAGGTAGACCTCACGCGGTGGAACCCTGCGAAGCCGTAATTGAAGCCTTGGGAAGTTTGGGCGCAACCGAGGCAGTGCCAATGATTGAAAGCTTCCTAAACCAGCCTGTCGTAAAAGTACAGTATGCCGCCTTACGCGCTCTGTACCAATTGACCCAAAATGATGCCTACGGGCAACGTTTGGTTCAAGCTCTTGATGGTAGCGATGTAAAGTTGCGCCGGGTAGCTTTGACAGATTTGGGCGCAATTGGTTACTTGCCCGCCGCCGATGCGATCGCTCATTGTGCGGTAGAAAATAGCTTTAAGCTAATTGCTCTAAAAGGATTATTAGAACATCTTGCTCCAGAAACCAATCTATCTGAGCCTGCTATTCGGGTAATGAATCTTATGGATTCTCTACTATAAGCTAATTTTCAATGACAGCCCCTAAAGAACTCATCCAAGCCGTCGAACAAGCATCTGAACCTGCCCAATTAGTGGCAGCAGTAAGAGCCTTGGTTGCAGCTAAGGATAAAGCGACAATCTCTACCTTAATTGCCGTGTTGGGCTATAACAACCCCACCGCCGCGATCGCTGCTGTAGCTGGACTAATTGAACTAGGTGCGGAATCCGTGCAACCATTAATGGAACAATTAGATGACTACAACTATGGGGCGAGAGCTTACTCAATTCGGGCATTAGCCGCCATTGGCGACCCCCGCGCTTTGGACTTATTCATCGAGTCCGCCGCTAAAGATTTTGCACCTAGCGTCCGTCGGTCAGCAGCTAAAGGATTAGGAACCTTGCACTGGCAGCAATTGCACCCAGAGCAGGTTTATCCGGCGTGGCAAAGGGCAATGGAGACGCTTTTATCAATTTCCAGCGATGGAGATTGGTCAATTCGTTATGCGGCGGTAGTAGGATTGCAAGCACTAGCAAGTATTCCCGAATTAGCAGGAAAAATTGGCAGCCATTTTGACTTGCAATTTCAAACTGATTCTGATGTGGGAGTGCGATCGCGGATAAATTGGGCGCAACAAGTTTTATCTCAGGTATAAAAATAGGTCAATTCATTATGTCAATACCATTACTTGAAGTTACACCAAAAACGCAAAACCAGCGCGTTGAAGGATATGAAGTCCCCGACGAAGATAGACCGAGAATTTATCGCGCCGCCGATGCGACATCAGATACAGATATTAACGATCTTATTTGGGCAGGCTATCGGCAAATTTTCAGCGAACACTTAATTTTAGAAAGTTACCGCCAACTCTACCTAGAATCTCAATTACGCAATCGGGCGATTACCGTCCGCGATTTTATCCGGGGATTGGGTAAGTCGGAAGTATACCGCGGATTAGTCGGTGAAACAAATTCTAACTATCGTTTGGTAGATATCACTTTTAAGCGATTTTTGGGACGCGCCACCTATAACAAAGACGAACAAATTGCACTGTCGATTGTCATAGCTACTCGCGGCTTACACGGCTTTATTGACGTAATAGTTGATGGCGAGGAATATCGCCAAAACTTTGGCAACGATATCATTCCTTACCAACGTCGCCGCTATAAAGATCGCCCATTTAACCTAGTTAATCCCCGTTACGGCAATGACTTTCGCGATCGCCAGTCCTTACTTGCGATCGGCGGACGTTCCTTCTACCAAACTCGCCAAACTGGAGAAGTCACAAAAGAAGTAGTGCGCAAAGCTATTCCTGTTAACTTTATGACCATGGCTGGAGGGCTGTTACTTACCGAAAACAATTACCAGCGCACCATTGCCTCGGTGACTTCCCAAATCAAAAATATGGATCTTCTCGATATGACCCAAGGGCAAAATTCTATAGAACGCACCGTCAAGCCCAAGGAATCTGCTCTACCCTACCGCTACATCCCCGTAGCGAACCCTAAAGTGTAGGCAATTTGTTTACAGCAAAACTCACCAGTAGTTATTACCATGTCAATTCCCTTACTTGACTACAAACCTTCTTCCCAAAATCAGCGCGTCGCTGGCTACGAAGTACCTAGCGAAGATACGCCCTGGATTTACCGGATTGAAGACTGCTCAAATCCCAACGATGTACTGGATCTAATCAACGCTGCTTACCGCCAAGTTCTCAGCGAACACCAAATTTTGCAATTTAACCGCCAAGTTCAGCTAGAATCGCAACTAAAAAACCGCTCCATTAGCGTCCGCGATTTTATCCGAGGACTGGCAAAGTCTGAAGCATTCCGCAACTTGGTAGTAGAGACTAATTCCAACTATCGCTTAGTTGAACTATGTCTCAAACGCCTACTAGGTAGAGCGCCTTACAATCAAGCTGAAGAAATTGCTTGGTCAATTAAAGTAGCAACTTTGGGCTGGGGTAGTTTTGTAGATGCTTTAATCGACAGCGAAGAATATCGTAGTAGCTTTGGCGACAATACCGTACCCTACCAACGCCGTCGCTACAAAGATAGACCCACTAATCTAGTTACCCCTCGCTATGGCAATTACTGGCGCGACAAACTAGAAACTGAGCGTTACAAGTGGGGCGATATCAATAACTTTATGGATATGGCGCAAAGCATCAATATCCGCGTTGTTGTTCCCCAGCCAGTTCAAACCGCCAACATTCAAATTCCTGACATGACGCGGGATAATAAAGAAGCAGCCGCTTCGATTAATCCTTCGGCTAGTTTTCCTGTCAGATTATAAAAATCGTGACTACATTATTCACCTTATTTAATGGAGAAAAGCAGTATGGAACTGCCGTTGCTTGAATACAAGCCAACAACTCAAAATCATCGCGTCTCCAGCTTCGGCAAGGCAGACCTCAATGAAGAAACACCATACATCTATCGGATTGAAAATGCAGATTCCTTAACTGCAATTCAAGAGATAATTTGGGCAAGCTATCGTCAAGTATTTAGCGAACATGAAACTCTCCGCGCCAACCGTCAAATTCAACTAGAATCCCAAGTAAAAAATCGCAGTATTACTGTCCGCGACTTTATCCGGGGACTTGCAAAATCTGCTCGGTTTTATGAACTAGTTGTGTCTGTTAACAATAACTATCGTTTGGTTGATGTTTGTCTTAAGCGCTTCCTCGGTCGCGCATCTTACAACAAAGCCGAAGAAATTGCTTGGTCAATTAAAATCGGTACTTTGGGTTTCTACGGCTTTGTCGATGCGTTGCTAGATTCTCAAGAGTACACCGATGCCTTTGGCGATAATGTTGTACCTTACCAGCGCAAGCGGATGGAAGGTCGTCCCTTTAATCTCGTAACTCCTCGTTACGGTGAAGATTTCCGCGAACAAGTAGGCACAGTCAAAACCGATTGGCGCTTTACCTTAGAGGAATACTACAGCCGCAAGAGCAAGGAGCGCCGTCTTCCCGAAGGAGATCCCGGTAAGTACCGCGAAATGGCAGCCGCCGTTAATACAAAAAACAACTACGCGCAAAAAGTTTCGGCTTTTGACCTAGATTACTTAAGCCTAGTGCCAGTACGCGGCAGACGCTAGAAAGCTAAGGTAAACTAAAACTTCCTCTATTACTGGGTTTAGTTTCTGTTTGAATTTGGTAAGTAGCCAATATTGGTTTTTTATCAAGTTTAAGCAAAGGCTAAACCCAGTTGTATTTTGTACCAATAAAAAAGCCGCTCCAGTTGAAGCGACTTTTTACTATGCTATTGACCTGGTATAAGCTGCGGACTAAAAAAGGTAAACAAATTGTTTTAAGTTTGATACCCAGCTAGTGCCAAGCTAGAATTTACTAATCTTTTACAGGTATTGCTGCTAGTTTGACGTTTGTTGCTAAACCCACCGTTTGCAGCAATCGAATAGTCAGCCAAGTCAGGTCAAATTCCCACCACTGCAAGCCATGACGAGCAGAATACTGAAAAGCATGGTGATTATTGTGCCAACCTTCACCAAAAACAAGTAAAGCTACCCACCAACAATTTGTAGAGTTATCGCCAGATTCGTGGCTGCGATAGCCAAATTTGTGAGTTGCACTATTTACAAGCCAAGTGCAGTGGTAAACCACCACGACACGAACAAAAATTCCCCAAATCACAAAGGACCAACCGCCTAGAAGTAAAAGTAATACTCCTAAAGCAACTTGAATGCCGATCATGTTTTTTTGGTAAAACTGATAAACAGGATCGTCAGAAATATCTTTGATGTAGCGGGAAATTTCATCTTGGGCGGGTGCGTGATGTATCATCCAACCCAAGTGACTCCACCAGAACCCTTTATTAGAATCGTGCGGATCTAAGTCTTGGTCGGAATGCAAGTGATGGATGCGGTGCATTCCAATCCATTCAAAAGGACCTCCTTGGCAAGCCAGGGTTCCACAAAGAGCTAGAAAATACTCTAACCACTTGGGAGTTTGGAAACTGCGGTGAGTAACAAGGCGGTGAAACCCTAAAGTAATACCCAAGCCTCCAGTTACCCAATATAGAAACACGCCTACACCAACTGCTCTCCAGTTAAAATTGCTGGGCAGCAGGGCAAATAATGCTCCAATATGTAGAGCCGCGAAAAAACTGATATTTACCCAATTAAGCGTGGGTTTGGTTGAGGTGGCAATCGTCATGCAGTACCCTTAATACGAATGGTCTTACCGATCTTAAGTGAATCTATAGATAGTTCACTAATCTCGATGGCGAAAAAAGTCATGATTAACAGCATTGAGGTGCTAAGTTCCGCAGAACAGGCACTATTTCCTATTTTTTCTAAAATTGACTCCCAGGTCAAGCAAAACCTCCAAAAAGTCTTGGCATCTTTCCGTCACCACCGGGTAGGCGTTCATCATTTTGCCGGAGTAAGCGGTTATGGACATGACGACCTAGGTAGAGAGACTTTAGACAAGGTATTTGCAGAAGCTATGGGAGCAGAGGCAGCAGCCGTGAGAGTGCAGTTTGTTTCTGGCACTCATGCGATCGCCTGTGCTTTGTTTGGCGTTCTCCGCCCTGGGGATGAGATGTTAGCAGTAGCAGGTACTCCTTACGACACATTAGAGGAAGTAATTGGTATCCGAGGTAACGGACAAGGTTCACTATTAGAGTTTGACATTAGTTACCGTCAATTGGATCTAACTCTAGAAGGAACGATCGATTGGCAAGCTTTGGGGCAAGCTGTGGGCGATCGCACCCGTTTAGTATTAATTCAGCGATCGTGCGGTTATTCTTGGCGTTCGAGCTTATCTATTACCGATATTGAAAAAATTGTCGCGATCGTCAAACAACAAAATCCTAATACTATTTGCTTTGTGGATAACTGCTATGGAGAATTTATTGAGAACAAAGAACCTACGGCGGTAGGAGCCGATTTGATGGCAGGATCGCTAATTAAAAACCCTGGTGGCACAATTGTTACTGCTGGCGGCTACGTTGCTGGTCGCGCGGACTTAGTAGAGGCGGCGGCTTGTCGCTTGACTGCACCAGGGATTGGTAGTTATGGCGGGGCAACCTTTGACCAAAGTCGGCTGCTATTTCAAGGGCTTTTTCTCGCGCCGCAAATGGTGGGGGAAGCAATGAAAGGCAATCACTTGACAGCTTATGTCTTTGACCAGCTTGGTTATCCAGTCAATCCTTTGCCAATGGCTCCTAGGCGCGATGTGATTCAAGCTATTAAGCTTGGTTCGCCGCAAAAGCTGATTGCCTTCTGCAAGGCGATTCAACAGCATTCGCCGATTGGTTCCTACCTAGACCCTGTTCCTGGGGAAATGCCGGGGTATGAGAGCTTGTTAGTAATGGCTGGTGGCACTTTTATTGATGGCAGTACCTCTGAATTTTCCGCCGATGGTCCTTTGAGGGAACCTTATATAGTGTTTTGCCAAGGAGGGACTCATTGGACTCATGTTGCGATCGCCCTTGAAGCTGCAATTGAAGCTGTAGAAGTAGCCTAAACACCTAATAAAACTTGGTCGGAACTTAGAACTAATTCGGCAAAGGTTTGAGAAATAATCTGCTCATTACCTCTAAATATTGCTGCTTCGTAAAACCCTTCTATTAAAGTAAGTATCGTGACTCCAAGTGGATAGGTAGAACTATCTGCAATAAAGTCTACAACCCAGTATCTAGGAATTTATACGATATTGTATTCAGCACGTTTGTAGCAGCGATCGCCGTTATCTAAGTTACAGTATTCCTCGAATGTTAAGCGCTCTGTTGGTGCTTGGATCATGGGCGCGATCGCTTCCTTGGATTGCGTACAAGTATTTATCTGTTATTGTGGCTTGTAGCAGATACTTAATAAATGACGAAAGCCAAGTCTTGAGCGTGTATTAGGACTTTTTGTTGTGGCGATCGCCCCCAGGTTTAAATTGGACAAAAATTGTTTCATAGTTTTCCGAAATTGAGATAAGTTTAATTGAATCTAGCTTTAGTGCTAGTTGTACTAATTAATTTTAGTAGGAAAAAATCATGATTGACAATACACGAACACGATTAAGTGACGAAGTTGTTGAGCCTTCACTACTTGACATAATCAGCGATCGCGAACTAAAAGAAATAATTCAAAAGTGTTCTTCGTCAGGGAAAGTTGAGATTGAAATCAAAGTCTCTCAAAATGGACAGCAATTGCTCATAGCAGAAAAAATCAAATTTGACCAATGCCCTTGCAATCCACCTCAGCATCGCAGCGCCTGTTTTCACAGCGTAGATGCTGCTGGTAATGCTATATGTAGCTGATACAAAAGAGATAAACCAGTTATGAGTTAGGTGAAAGGCAACTTAAAAATATTCCTTGCCATCTTAGACAAGTCAGAGCAATGCTTATGTGGATTTAGATAAATTATGTTGTTTAAACAATCTACAAAAGTTTAACTAATAATTTTATAAAGCAATGTAAGTAACAAAACACGAACGATATTTAGGCGAGTTATTCAATGACTCAAAAACAAAATCACTTTTGCTGGGGGTTAGGGCTATCCGTCTCTTTATTAGTTGGCAGCGTATCTGCTCCTATAAAGTGTGTGCTAGCCCAGCCTATTCCTGATGAAACTTTGGGTACTGAAAGCTCAATAGTCAATAATGTTGATGGCGTAGATACTACTCAAATTGACGGTGGAGCAACTAGAGGAAGTAACTTATTTCACAGTTTCAAGCAATTTAATATTGGTGAAGAACAAAAAGTATTTTTTAATAGTCCGCCTGGAATAAGCAATATATTAACTAGAGTCACTGGAGGTAGCCCCTCTGAGATTCTTGGCAGTCTCGGTGTAATAGGCAATGCTAATTTGTTTTTGATTAATCCGAATGGAATTATCTTTGGAGCCAATGCTAGGTTAGATTTAAAAGGTTCATTTGTAGCTAGTACCGCCACTAGCGTCATCTTTTCTGATGGAATTGAGTATGGTGCTATAAATCCTCAAACTTCTTCCCTACTAACAATAAATACCGCTACAGGATTGCAATACGGAAGAACTGATACAAGTATTCGCGTACAAGAAGCTATTTTGGAAGTGGAGCCTGGTCACACGTTAGCGCTAGTCGGTGGAGAAGTAACTGTAGAAGGCGGACTTTTAGTAGCACCAGATGGAAGAATTGAGGTAGGTAGTGTCGCAAGTAACAGTTTAGTTAGCCTCAACCCAATAACAAAAGGTTGGTCTTTGGGTTACGAAAAAGTTTCTAATTTTCAGAACATTCATATAACGAAGGGTAGTTCTAACAATTTCGCATCTACCCTGGATGCTAGTGGTGATAGCGGAGGTGATATTAGTTTGCAAGGAAAGCAAATACTGCTAGCGGATACATCACAAATAACATCTTCAACAGATGGTGCAGGAATAGGAGGAAATTTAGTAGTTAATGCGTCTGAGCTTTTCTTAATCAAAGGTTTTGATAGCCTACTATCAACTGCAACTACAGCGACTGGAAGCGGAGGCAACATAACAGTAAATACTGGCAAGTTGGTACTTGAAGATGGAGCAGCCATATTAACGGATTCTTCTGCCTTAGTGGAATCTTCTGGAAATATTAGGTTTGCAACAGGGAACGGAGGAAATTTAACAGTAAACGCTTCTACATCTGTAGAGCTAAAAAATGGTAGCTCTTTATCAAGTGATACTCAAGCTTCTGGAAATGCCGGAAACATCAAAATTAATACTGCAAGTTTAGTTGTTGATGGATCTGAAGTAACAGTAAGTAGTAATGAAGGAACCGGAGAGACAGGCAATCTAGAAGTTACGGCTCGTAATATCAGTTTGAATAATGGCGGAAAACTCGCAGCTACAAGTAATGTAGGTCAAGGTGGTGGTAATATAATCCTCCAGGATTTGAACTCTTTGCTACTGCGTGACAACAGCGTAATATCTACCAATGCTGGAGGAGAGGGAAACGGTGGCAATATCACGATCGCTACAGACTTATTAACGGCTCTGGGAAATAGTAAGATTACAGCCAATGCAACAGGTATTGGTAACGGTGGCAACATTCGCATTAAAACCCAAGGATTCTTTGTTTCCCCTAATAGTGAAATTTCTGCCACCTCCGAAAGGGGTGTAAATGGTGTAGTGGAAATCGATAGGCTAGAGAACGATCCGGAAAACGCATTGCTAACTCTACCAGCAGAACCAGTAAATATCTCTGGATTGATTGCTCAAGGCTGTTCGTCGGGGGCAGGTAGCATAGCAAGAAGAAGTAGTGAATTTGTCATAACTGGGCGCGGTGGGTTGCCGCCGACTCCCAAAGAAGCTTTTAGAGGTGACTTTGCTTTAGCAGATTTGGGCAGTCCAATTCAAACGGAATCAACTCAAGCCAAATTAGTTGCACCTACTAATCAAAAACCTCCAGAATCAACTCCTTTAGTAGAAGCTCAAGGATGGGTAATAGGTTCCAAGGGCGAAGTTATACTTACTGCCTCTGCGCCTAACGTTACCCCCTCTATTCCTTGGATGAAATCTAATAGCTGTCATGGGTCATAAACTTGCCTCTAGCTTTATTAGTTGCCCGATCTTGTCTCCAATTGGGTTAGTTTTATTAGCCAGCGCGATTGCGCAGAGCGCAGCGCCAAGGGCGATCGCAACACCCTTAAAAGCGCAGAATATTGAGCTAGTATCTAATCTTGAGCGCAGCTATTGCCTCTCTACTGCGTGTCCAGGCTCTAAGCAAGAACAAAGTTTGGGAAACCTTGCCCAACTGCCGCCTACGCCTCCTCCCCAAGACGTTCTACCTCCTGCCCAGCCAACCCCCGTACCAATCCCTATTCCTGCACCGCTACCACCACCAGAAGATCTACTCCAGCCTCCTTCCTCCACACCTACAACCCCAGGAGCAATCCCTGGTGAAGTGCCAGCAACTATTACAGTTGAAAGATTTGAGGTAGAAGGAAGCACCGTATTTAGCCCCCAAGAATTTGCTCAAGTTCTTGCTCCTTATACCAAAAGACCAATTTCTTTTGCCGAACTTTTCCAAGCCCGTTCTGCGGTTACTCAGTTGTATATAGAGCGCGGTTATATCACTTCTGGCGCTTTGATTCCACCACAAACCCTTGGAGGTGGCGTAGTGAAAATTCAAGTAATTGAAGGTAGTTTAGAAGCTATTAATATTACTGGAACTAAAAAGCTATATCCAAGTTATATCCGCGATCGCATTGCTAGCCGCACAAGCAAACCGCTCAACCAACAGCAACTCCTCGCCGCTTTGCAACTACTGCAACTCAATCCCTTAATTCAAAGCCTTTCGGCGGAACTAGCGACGGGTTCTCGTCCTGGCACAAATATATTGGAAGTCAATATAACTGAAGCCCAGACAGCCCACGTTCAAATACTTACAGATAATGGGCGATCGCCTAGTGTAGGTAGCTTCCGCCGCCAAGTGCAAGCAAATGAAGCCAATTTACTTGGACTAGGAGACAGTCTAAGCGTAGCTTATAGCAATACTGATGGTAGTAATAGTTTAGACACCAACTACACATTACCGCTCAATCCCCGCGATGGTACTATCAGGTTTAGCTACGGAACCTCAGCCAGCGATGTGATTGAGCGTCCTTTCAATAAACTCGATATCAATGCTAGTTCTCGCTACTACGAACTAACTTTGCGTCAACCAGTTATTCAAACCCCCAATCAAGAATTTGCCCTTGGTTTAACAGCAGCACGTAGAGAAAGTGAGGCTTTATTTTCTTATGAAGGGCAAATAACCGCCTTTCCCTCCCTTGGTGCAGATGAGCGAGGACGTACCCGCGTCTCGGCTTTACAATTTTTTCAAGAGTGGACTACGCGTAATAGCAACCAAGTTATTGCTGCCCGCTCTCAGTTTAGTTTAGGGATTGGCGCTCTCAATTCGACCATCAATGAAACTGCACCAGATAGCCGCTTTTTCTCCTGGCGGGGACAAGCACAATGGGTGCGACTTTTGGCTGCTGATACTTTGCTGTTAGTCCGCGCTGACGTGCAATTGGCAGATACAGCGCTCGTACCATTGGAGCAGTTTGGACTTGGCGGTATTAACAGTGTTAGGGGCTATCGTCAGGATGCTTTAGTGACTGATAATGGCGCTTTTGCTTCGGCGGAATTGCGTCTGCCAATTTATCGTGTACCTCAACAAAGATTAGTCTTGCAGGTAGCACCATTTGTCGATCTTGGTACTACTTGGAATAACTCCAGTAGAGTTGACAATACTTCCGAATCTAATACTTTGGCATCTCTAGGTCTTGGCTTACGCTGTCAATGGGGTGATTATCTTACTGCTCGATTAGATTGGGGTATTCCTTTGGTTGATATTCCTTCAGGAGATAGAACATGGCAAGAAAATGGCTTATATTTTTCCGTAATTTACAACCCATTTTGATGAATTCTTCATCCAAGAAGGATTTAGCCAGAAAATGGAAACCTTTGGCTATCCGTAACTTGGTGCTAAAAGCAAGTCTAGCGGTGGGAATGGTATGTTCAACTCCAGAACAATTACTAGCTGGTACGGTGCCGCCTATCGCTTCTATATCGGTATCCCAAATTCTTCAAGCTACGGATAACGCGCAGCTAGTCCAAAAAGGCAGAGAGTTATATGAAACTGGACAATTTTCTGAAGCAGTAAAAGCTTGGGAACAAAGCTTGGAAGCATACCTTGGGCAGAATGATGTTGCCAATCAAGCAATGGTATTAAGCAATCTTTCCTTGGCTTATCAGCAACTTGGACAGTGGGAAAAAGCAACAAAGGCGATCGCATCAAGCCTAAAATTATTGCAAAACGCCAGCAACAAAAATCTACCAATCTTAGCCCAGGCACTCAATACTCAAGGTAGCCTCCAGCTAGCGTTAGGGCAATCTCAGCAAGCTTTAAATACTTGGACTCAAGCAACGGTTGCTTATACTCAAGCCAAAGATGAAGTAGGAATTGCCCGAAGTTTAATTAATCAAGCTCAAGCTATGCAAGCCTTAGGGCTTTACCGCAGCGCGTTGGCAAGCTTAAACGCTGTCAATCAAAAGCTGCAAAAACAACCAGACTCCCCAGTCAAAATAGCTGGATTGCGCAATCTGGGAAATGCTCTACGGGTAGTCGGCGATTTGGAACAGTCGCAGCAGATATTACAGCAAAGTTTAGCTTTAGCCCAAAAACTAAACTCAGCTTCAGACATTGGCGCAGCTTTATTTAGCCTTGGTAACACGGCTAGAGCGCAGCAAAACAATAAAGCTGCATTGGATTATTATGGGCAAGCAACAACAGCATCCTCTGGAATTACTAAAACCCAAGCACAGCTAAATCAGCTTAGTCTTTTGGTAGAAACCAATCAATCGAGCGCGGCGTTTGCCTTATTGCCGCAAATTCAAACAGAAATTGCTAGCTTACCTCCAAGTAGTAAAGCAATATATGCTCAAATTGATTTTGCCCAAAGTTTACAAGATTTGAGCAAGCAAAAAGGACAAGGACTTAATATAGTTACTACCTCTCTACCAGAAATTGCTCAATTATTGGCTAAAGCCATAAACCAAGCTCAAAGCTTAGAAGATAATCGGGCGGAAGCTTATGCGCTGAGTCATTTGGGTGGATTGTACGAACAGACAAAGCAATGGGAAAATGCTCAAAAATTAACAGAAAAATCCTTATTAATCGCTCAAGCAATTAATGCTCCAGACATCGCCTATCGATCTTCGTGGCAACTAGGACGGATATTTAAAGCCCAAGGTAATACAAAAAGCGCGATCGCATCTTACACAGAATCAGTTAGCTTGCTTAAATCTTTACGCAACGATTTAGTTGCGATCAATCCAGATGTTCAGTTTTCTTTTCGCGAAGAAGTAGAACCCATTTATCGCGGATTAGTCGATTTGCTATTGAGTAAAGATGAGCCAAAAGTTAGTCAAGAAAATTTGATTCAAGCGCGGGCAGTAATTGAATCTCTGCAACTTGCCCAGTTAGATAACTTTTTTCGAGAAGCTTGCATCGAAGCAAATTCTTCCGTATTAATTGATCGCCTCGCCGATACAGAAGATGGCAGCGCGGCGATTATTTATCCAATTATTTTAAGCGATCGCACAGAAGTCATCCTCAAACTACCCAATTCCCCCCTGACTCATTACACAATTGCCCAATCTCAGCCCCAAATAGAAAAAACTTTAGAAACACTCCGCACCAAGCTCACAGAACCGGATACCATCAAAGAAGTTAAAGCTTTATCCGAGCAAGTATATAGCTGGTTAATTCAACCTGCCGAAACCCAAATAGCTAGTAGTGGAGCCAAAACTTTAGTATTTGTGCTAGATGGGGCATTACAAAATATTCCAATGGCAGCCTTGTATGATGGCAAACAGTATTTAATTGAAAAGTACGCTGTAGCCCTAAGTCCCGGCTTGCAACTCTTAGCCTCTCAACCTTTGCCCCAAAATGGACTCAAGGCATTAACGGCGGGGCTTAGCGTTGCACCAGCAAATTCTCCTTATCCCCCGCTACCCGCCGTCAAATCAGAATTTAATTTAATCGAGCAAGCTGGAGTTGCAACCAAGCAACTCCTAGATGAAGATTTTACTAGCAAGTCTTTAGCTAAAGCAATGGATTCCTCAAGCTTGAATATAGTGCATCTTGCAACTCACGGACAGTTTAGTTCTGACGCAAAAAATACATTTATCCTCGCCTCGGATGGCAAGATTAATGTTAAACAATTAGATGCTTTACTCCGCAATGCCAACGGTGGGCATCGCAATCAAAATTCACCCAATCCGATTTCTTTATTAGTGTTAAGTGCCTGTGAAACCGCCGTCGGTGACAAGCGAGCGGCTTTGGGGCTTGCTGGGGTAGCAATCCGGGCGGGAGCGCGCAGTACTTTAGCTTCTTTATGGCAAATAGACGATGAAGCTACTGCTTTATTTATCGGAGAATTTTACCGAGAGTTAGCCACAGGGAGTATTACTAAAGCCGAAGCTCTCCGCCGCGCCCAAGTAAGTTTTTTAAACAAATATCCCAATTACAGCCGCCCTAGTTACTGGGGAGCCTATGTTTTGATTGGTGACTGGCTCTAAAAAGATAAAATTGTCAAATACTTGTTTCTAAGGTTTGTACTCGCTGAGTAACGATTTTTCGTCTTTGCTATCTAGACCCTTGATTGACTCTGAGGCTAAAGTCGATAAATCGATTGTCTCCAATAGAGACTGCCAATCTGCCTTAGCAGTTTTATCTTCTAAGTTTTGTAACCGCATCTGCGCCATAATCGCGGCTGTATCGTACCAAATACCATTTTCGGCATACAACTCAACTTGCTGCCGTAGAGAAGTTGCTGTAGCTATTTGATTGGCGATAGTGGGGTTGAGACTTACTCGCTGTACCCAGCCTTCGACAAAAACTGGGCTAGACATATTTTGACTGCAACGGACTTTGAAATACCAGTGATACATTTTATCGACCGCTAACGGCGCAGATTCTGGTGGTAACTGCAACCTCACAATTCCCGGTTCTTTGGGCAGCATCACCGGAGCGCGATATACGTCGTTATCTTCAGAGTCTTGCAGGACAAACTCACCAATAGCAGAAACTTGAGTATAGGGAACGTAAAATAAAAACGTTGGACGTTCCTTAACTGTCAATCCCCAAACATTGGTGGCAACGATCGCACTTTGCCCGTTTTTAGTAAATTTTTTAACACTAGGGACTACAGCCGTTAACGGTATACTTACATTGTTTAAACAGAGCCCGCGTCCCGCCGCGCCTCTTTGTCGTCCGCTAGGCGCTCCACTACTTGGTAATTTGGGTTGAATAAAGCCTACTCTCCCCGATCGCTTTTGGGTTCTAGGAGCCGTCGCACTTGGTAGTTGCTTTGGCGATCGCCCTAGGGAGTTACTGAAAGTTTTGCTTACAGATTCGATACTTTGAGCATTGGCTTGAGTGATATAGCTTGTACTAATAAGCACCAGTGCAGCCATACCAAGTATACGCTTGGCAAATGCACGGACTTGATTTATGTTTTCCATAGCTAATTTCATCCAAGTAACGGTTTCTTATCCAAAACAGCAGCGAGCCTATTTAAATCTATATTTTTTGTAAATTACTATACTTGTACTTGTCGTTACTAATGCTATTGCTGACGGTATTAATGGAGTCAACCTACCTCGCAGTAAAAGCCCAAAGCATAAACTATACAGAACTAGAAAAGCAATAAATATCGTCAACCCTAAATATAATATTTGTTTGGAGTACCAAGCAAGCAACCCTCCAGTTATTGACCACCCTACGATCCAGAGAACTTCTGTCCATAAGTTCCACACCGATAATAGAGGTCTTCGATCCAAAACTGCACTCAAAATATGACTGACCATTTGTGCCTGCAAGAACACGCCTGGTAGCTGTTTTTCAAAGCGCTGCTGACTACTACTATAAGGCGTAAACCAGTAATCGTTGACACTGGTTGGCGCAGTGACACCAATCAGAACAATCCGATCTTGCAATTGGTTCTTTATAGCTGGGCTAAGGCGATTGTTTAAAAGATCGTGAAGACTAATTTGGAAAGCAATATCTGTAACTGCACGGTAAGGACGGTAGTTGAGCAGCACTTGATAGCCCCTTAAGTCAGCATTTTTATAAGCACCGCTATTGTTAGCAGTTAGACGTTTGAAGACAACATTTTTAAACTGCAAATCACCTTGAGAGGTAACTTTTGGCTCAATACCTTCCGTTGCCAAGTAATAAAGCGCTAACTGAAGACTAAAAGCATATTCGCTAGTACAAGGAGAATCACGAGGCGGAGTTAGATGTAAAAGCTGACGGCGAACGGTACTATCATCGTCAGGCATAATGTCACTAAAACCAATAAATTCTGGTGGTATTTCTGGCGGTGGGGCAATACCAGGATTATTTGTATCAGGATCGCTAATTTTGCACAAGCCAATAAAATACTCGCTATTTTGCAGATATTTAGTTAAGTTGGGATACGCTGCGCCCACAGGAATATCTCGATAAATATCTAAACCGATCGCTCTTGGTCGATACTGTTCTAGTTGAGTTAATAATTGCTCTAAAGTGCGATCGCTTAAACTTCCTTGTCTTTGCGACTGCGCTTGAATATCAGATTCAGTAATTGTGACGACAAGCAAGCGCGGGTCAGCACCTTCAATTGGTCGCCAATGTTGCAAACTATCAAAAGCTGCCAATTCCCAGGATTTTATTACTCCTAACTGACGCACGCCAATAACTAAGCTAGTAACAACTATGCTAGTTAAAAATACCCGCAGACCAGTATGCCAAGCTTGGCTTATGAAGCCTTGGCGACTTATTTGAGTGCGAGTTGTTTGATTAACAGTGGTTGCAATTTGCTTTGCAGTTAGAGGTAGTCTAGTTTCGTCGCGATCGCGACCTTTAATCAAGCACTCTAAAATACTTTGGGCGTTTTGCGGTCGATTTTGGGGGAGGGGGGCAATTAATTCGTTAATTAAGTATGCTAACCAATCAGAAATTTGCGGCGCTCGGTTGCGCCATTCTAACTGATTGGTTTGCGGATTTTTGGGCAATTCTGCCGGATAAATGCCTGTGAGTAAATGAACAAACGTGCGCCCCAAAGCAAAAAAATCCGATTCTTTAACTGCTTGTCCTTCAATTTGCTCTATGGGCGTATATCCTGGAGAATAAATTTGCGTAATATCCCCCTGCGCTAATTTATTGACGTAAGTGTGGGTAATTTCCCTAACTGTACCAAAGTCAATTAATACCAGTTGCCCGCTAGGACGCAGCATGATATTGGATGGCTTGATGTCACGATGCAAAAGTTTTGCTTGATGCACCTCACTCAAAATACCGATTAGTTGTTTTAGCCAATCAATCGCTCGTGGTTCAGAAATTGGTTGATTTTCTTCTATCCATTGCTTGAGATTTTGCCCCTCAATTTTCTCCATTACTAAGCAATGCAGCTTTTTGGTTTCATAGCTGGGCAAGAATGTAAAGTATTCATATACTCTAGGAACACCCGAATTTTGCAGCTTTTGCAATACCTGCGCTTCTTGTTGCAATAGCTCAATTAATTTAGCGCGATCGCTATTTAGCACCTTAAGAACTTTTGCTGTGCCGCGATCGTTTACTTCAAATATTTCTGTAGTATGCAGCCCCGATAAATCTCTTAATGGTTTAACTAACTGGTATCGACTGTTAATCAACAAGCGAGAGTTACAAAACTGACATCTTTGGAGGTTGTCAGGATTTTGGCGGTTTTGACACCTGGGGTTGATGCAGTAGATCATTAAGCAACTCCAAGCTTTGCTTTGCAGCTTGCTATTCTGGTAAGCGGTATTGAGCGACTATTTTTTTAGCAAATTCTGGCACGTGAGCATCTAATTTTTCTGGGTGCTGGCGCTTGACGTAGAGGTAGTTGCGGGTAAAGTGGGAATCAATCGAGAATCGAGCGTATTCTAAGCCTTTAGGACCAATTTTTTCAATCACTACACCCATCATTTTTGCTGCCCACATGGGAAGTGTAACCCCTTTGTCGTAAGCCGGAATGCTTTGTTGCACGGCGGAAGTGCGATCGCCTTTTGACATCACTTCTTGCGTTTGCAATTGCGCTTTTACCAAATCGAGCATTTCTTGCCCGGTGTTATTTCGGACTACAATCCATTGCCAGCCAAAAGGTGCGCCCATATAACCTACTACCAAATCTGCCAGAGAATTGACATAATCAAAACAACTCATGCAAGAAGGAGCAAATACATCTTTAAGTTGGTTTGTCTTAAGTCCAAAAAAGGGTACAGTTTCCGTCGAGCCATCTTCATGCTTGAAGTGAACTCGATAGTCTTGCATAAATTCGTAAGACACAACAGTTTCCGGCGACTTGCTTGTGGTATCCAGAAACTTTTGCAATCCAGCACGGGTAACGTTGTCTACGCAAGGCGTACCCAGTACATAAAGCTTCTCTAAGCCTAGTTGCTTTTCCACGGCTCTTAGTGCCTGAATTTGGCAGCCTACACCGATTACGAGTAGTCGCTTCATCCCCGATTGTTCGATTTGTTCCAGTACCGAAAGATTGGGCGAAAGTGTTGGTTTATTTACTCTAGCTTTTAAGATGTCTTCAGGAGTCCGAGCAATTATCGGCATTGGTTGAAAGCGGTCTTCTTTGGTATTTTGGACGCAAACCACGCCTTCAACTAAGCCCTTTGTTAGCATTTCAATCGCAATACTGCTAACAATTCCCGTCCATTGCGCGCCCTCGATTGGCTCAGTTTTGCGCGCCGCTATCATGCCCTGATTTACACCAAAATATAGTTCGTCAGCATCATCTAAATTGCGGCTACGATTATGGGTTTGGGTTTCTAGCTCAGCTATCTGTTGATTAATAAAAGCGCAAGCATCCTTGACATAATGAACATAATATGTATCGCATAGTCCGCACTCGCTACAAAGTTCTTTGGCTGGGCGGCGGCTAGAAGGCTTTAAAGCCTTGGCTTTCTTGTGGCGGGCTGAATCGGGGGAAACTAAAGTCATTTACGCTAAAGTGTGCAAAGCAGAAATGTTATTTTTCAACCATACCTCAGAGTTCGTGCTGGGTGTGTTGAGACAAGTTAAATTTACAGTGGGTGATCGCGCATTTGGCTTTGAGTGATCGCAGCAAGAGCTTTTTCTAAAGTAACCTTGGCTGAATCTGTTGCATTAATAAAAGCAATACCAGGGCGTTTTTGCAATTCATTAACAAGTTCTTGAGGTGGTTTACCTTGGAGAGTAGCTTCCTTAAACTTTTTGAGCAGTTCATCGGTGCTAAAATGTTGAAGATCATTTATGTTCATTAAATAAATTCTCCGTCGGCTTTGATAATAAATAAAATACTATAGCTCTCTAAAAATAGAACTCAAACTTAGTACAAAACCTGGTAAAACATCTTCCCCGGATAAAGTTGGAGGATTTTGGAGTGTTTCTACTTGCTTTCTTAAGCGATAAATTTCTACTTTCTGGGTTTTAGGATCGATTAACCAGCCTAATTTTGCGCCATTATCTATATACTCTTGCATCTTCAATTGTAGAGTTTTGATTGAGTCAGTTTCCGAGCGCAATTCAATCACAAAATCGGGACATAAGGGCGGAAATTTGCGCTTTTGCTCGGCATTTAAACTATCCCAGCGATCGCGTTTTATCCAACTTGCATCGGGCGCTCTTTCTGCACCATTAGGTAGCTTAAAACCTGTAGAAGAATCAAAAGCAATTCCCAAATTGTTTTGGCTACTCCAAGCTTCTAATTGAAAAGCTAAGTTAATATTACGATGTCCTGTTTCTCCTCCTGCTGGGGGCATAATAATTATTTCTCCGGTAGCAGTGCGCTCTAATCTTAAGTCGCGATTTGCCTGACATAATTCGTAAAATTGATCGTCAGTTAATTCTAAAACTGGGTGTAAATTTAGAGTTACAGTCATATTTTTTCCTCGATTAAGACTCAATTTCTGCTAATTCTAGCCAGCGCTCAGTTGCAGCATCAATTGCTTTAGTTATATTTTCTACTTTTTCGTAGAGTTCGCGTACTTGAGTAACTGCGCCAGGAGAAACCGCATATAAAGCTTTTTCTACTTCAGTTTTTTCTAGTTCCAACTGAGCAATTTTGCTTTCTAACATCTCATATTCGCGCTTTTCTTTTGAAGATAGTTTACGCGGTTTGTTGTCATTTGCTGGCTGCTTATAAGTTCTGTCCACAGGTGCTTTTTCTTTAACAACCGTTGGAGTAGCCGCTTCTTCCTCAGCTTTTTTGTAATCTAGGTAAACCGAGTAATTACCAGGATACTGGCGGATATTTCCGCCATCCTCTAGAGCAAAAATTGTATCTACGGTACGATCTAGAAAATAGCGATCGTGAGAAACTGCGATCGCGCATCCGCTAAAATCTTCTAGATATTCTTCTAATACCGCTAGTGTCTGTACGTCTAAGTCGTTTGTCGGTTCATCTAAAATTAGTACATTTGGCGCACCCATCAGCACCCTTAATAGAAATAAACGCCGTTTTTCCCCACCAGAAAGCATATGAATCGGCGCGTACTGCTGATTTCCAGGAAATAAAAATCGCTCCAACATTTGCGAAGCGCTAATTTGCGTACCGTCAGAAATTTTAATAAATTCACCTTCTTCTTTGATGTAGTCAATTACGCGCTGATTTTCGTTTAAAGCCGCTAACAATTCTTCAGAATGCTGATCGAAATAGCCAATATGAATGGTTGAGCCAATTTCTACTTCGCCAGAATCTGGCTTAATTCTTCCGGTAATCATATCCATCAAGGTTGATTTACCCGCGCCATTTCCGCCAATAATGCCGATGCGATCTTCGGGGCTAAATTCGTAGGTAAAATCTTTAATTAAAGTCCGCTCCCCGTAGCTTTTAGTAACATTATCTAACTCAATTACTTTTTTACCTATACGTCGACTAACTGTAGAAATATCAACCTTTCCTTGAACTTCTTTAAACTCCGTTGCTTGCAACTCCCGCGCGCGATCAATCCGAGCTTTTTGTTTGGTACTCCGAGCTTTTGGACCTTTTTTTAACCACTCCAACTCGCGGCGCAATAAGCCTTGGTGTTTGCGCTGACTGCTAATAGCCGAGTCTTCTGATAAAGCTTTTTTTTCTAAGTAGTAAGAATAATTACCGCTATAACTATAAATATCGCCGCGATCGATTTCAATAATTCGATTGGTAACGCGATCGAGAAAATAGCGATCGTGAGTAATTAATAATATAGCCCCGCGATAGCGATTCAAATAACTTTGCAACCACTCTACAGACAAAGCATCTAAATGGTTTGTCGGCTCATCCATCAACAATACATCGGGTTCAGAAAGTAAAGCGGCGGCTAAAGCAATTCGTTTACGATATCCACCCGATAAAGTACCAATTTTTGCCTCAAAATCTGATATTCCTAGCTTAGTAAGAATGATTTTTGCTTTAGTTTCAACTTCCCAAGCGTCGCTAGTTTCCATCTTTTGCATTACGGTAGATAGACGCGACATCAATTGCTCAGTATTGTCGGGATAATGCGCCAATTTATCGGATAATTCTTCGTACTCTCGCACCAGCGCCATTTGTTCGCCACTGTCAGCAAATACCTGTTCTAAAACCGTATTATTTTCATCTAAGTCTGGCTGCTGAGGTAAGTAAACAATTCTCACACCAGAATTAACTAAAATTTGTCCGCTATCAATAGATTCCAAACCAGCGATTACTTTTAATAGGGTAGACTTACCCGAACCATTCGTACCAATCAATCCAACCTTATCTGTAGTATCAATACTAAAACTTGCATCCTTGAGGATTTCTTTAATCCCAAAGTCTTTTTTAACAGATTGCAGGGTAAAAATACTCATAAAATAATGCTCGCGCCGTGTTAGCGCTAAAAAAGTTGGCGGGAGACTTGCAAAATTACTTCAAACTTCGCGCATTGTCTATATTTTAAGCTATCAGTGAGGAGAGGTGCGATCGCGCCTTGTGTTAACTAAACTAGGAGTAGAAAATCGTGGACGTAAAAGCCGCCGTAGCCTTCGCACCCCAGAAGCTTTTAGAAGTTACTACCGTTCAACTTTCGCCACCAAAAGCGGGAGAAGTGCTAATTGAAATTAAAGCCACAGGAATATGTCACACCGATGCTTATACCCTTTCCGGTAAAGATCCAGAAGGGCTATTTCCGGCGATTTTGGGGCATGAGGGGGCGGGTGTTGTAGTCGAAGTGGGATCGGAGGTCAAAAGTTTGAAAAAAGGCGATCGCGTCATTCCTCTGTACACCCCCGAATGTCGTCAGTGCGAGTATTGTCTCAGCCGCAAAACTAACCTTTGTCAAGCAATTCGTTCCACTCAAGGGCGTGGTGTGATGCCTGATGGTACAAGTAGATTTTCTATCGACGGGCAAATGTTGCATCACTATATGGGAACCTCTACCTTTGCCAACTACACCGTATTACCAGAAATTGCGGTTGCCAAAATTCGCGACGATGCGCCCTTTGACAAGGTTTGCTATATCGGTTGTGGCGTAACAACGGGAATTGGGGCAGTAATTCATACCGCCAAAGTCGAACCAGGGGCAAATGTTGTAGTTTTTGGTTTGGGTGGAATTGGTTTAAATGTTATCCAAGGGGCGCGAATGGTAGGCGCAAATATGATTATTGGCGTTGACATTAATCCCAGCAAGCGAGAATTAGCCGAAAAATTTGGTATGACTCATTTTGTAAATCCCAAAGAAGTTGAAGGCGATTTAGTGCCTTATTTAGTGGATTTAACAAAAGGCGGTGCTGATTATAGTTTTGAATGTATTGGTAACGTCAATATTATGCGTCAAGCTTTGGAATGCTGCCATAAAGGTTGGGGTGTAAGTGTAATTATTGGCGTGGCGGAAGCGGGTGCAGAAATTGCTACTCGCCCTTTTCAATTAGTAACGGGGAGAGTTTGGAAAGGTTCGGCTTTTGGTGGTGCTAGAGGACGTACTGATGTCCCGCAAATTGTTGATTGGTATATGGAAGGCAAGATAAATATTGACGATTTGATTACTCACACAATGCCTTTAGATAAAATTAATGATGCTTTTGATTTAATGCACAAAGGTGAGTCTATTCGCAGTGTGGTAACGTTTTAGTTACTATTTGATTAGGTGTGAAGAGGTTTAATTATTCCTACAGCAGCACAAATATTTACTTGCTTTGTTCTTAGTTGCTGGGCAACAAAGATGTATCTGCCCATTTACCTAGTTTGTAGAGATGAACCTACTGAAGGCGTGTTCATCTTAGCTGGGGAAGAGACAGAAGTCCTAATTAGTCGTGATGGTACATGGAAGTTATTATGAGCCAACCAAATTTTGAAGCAATGAGCCGCAAAGAATTACGAGGATACATACTTGAACATCGAGATGATGAGTATGCTTTCCGAGTTTATCTAGATAGAATTACTGCTGAAGCAGCTACTTCAGCAGTATATCCAGCACCACAGTCAATTGATGACTTAAAACATTTTCCGCAATTGCTAGAAAAACATCGCAAAGAGCGAGAAGGACGCGAATAGGTTTAAAAAGCGATCGCTGTAACCTGAAAATTAAAGCACAGTATTTATTATCAACTGTGCAGCTAGTTTTGCTTGGAAAAGAAAGGCATACAAAGAAAACAAGGCGCGATCGCACGTTACTATAAACTCTAACTTATTCTCAATGTATAAATATATCTTTGGCTTACGATCATATCTGTCGCTACTTAACAACTGAGTATCCAGCAAACTTTGTGCGTTGGCTACTAAATATTGATACAAACGTCATCGAACCATTACCAACAGAACTAAGCGTCAACCCCATTCGCTCCGATGCTCTATATTTTCTCCCAGAACAACAACAAATTTTGAAGCAGACTAGCTCTGATGCTGTTTATGTAGATAGATTTACCGTTGCAAATACTAGCCATCGTTACAGAGTCGTGCGGTTGTAGGAGCAAGATCCTACCCCTTTATTGACAAGTCCAGCCTTGCTACCTTTGGCGGTTCTCGCTCAAACAAATTCGCCAGAAACGCTGTTAAGGCAAGTTGCAGAGCAAGTAGATATGATTGAAGAACTAGAGGAGCAGCGCAATATTGCCGCCTGCGTTGAGCTATTAGCAAGCTTAAAATTCGATAAAAATTTGATTCAACAATATTTAAGAGAGGATCTAATGCAAGAAGCGCCACTTTATCAAGAAATCGTCCAACTAGGCGTTAAAAAAGGAAAGTGCGATACATTACTCCGCCAACTCAATCACCGGATTGGTGATATTGGTCCCCAGTTACAAACACACATTCAGAATTTAGAAGTCGCACAATTAGACGAATTGAGCGAAGCCTTATTAGACTTCTCAAAGGAAGCAGATTTAGTATCTTGGCTAGATAGTCAAGCTTAATTGAGATTATTTTTAGTTGTTTGAAATAAACGATTGGGAGGATTCAATGATTTCTACCAGTGAAGCAGTAAGTAATACTCCTATAGAAACAAGGCTGGCGGAAAAGCGGGTTAGTTTCTATAACCTCAGTTGGCAATCTTATGAGCAAATTCTAGCTGCTCTTGGTAATAATCGATCGGCACGGCTTACTTATTACAAAGGAACTTTAGAAATTGTCAGTCCTTTAGAGGAACATGAAAGCGCTAATAGCTTGATAGGACAACTAATTGAGCTTCTAGCTGTGGAACTTAATTTAAATCTCAAAAGCATGGGTTCAACTACCCTTAATAAACCTGAATTAAAAGTTGGTGCAGAACCCGATAAATGCTATTACATTCAAAATGAGCCTACTGTCCGAGGTAAGAAAGTAGACTTGGCTATCGATCCTCCTCCAGATTTAATTTTAGAAGTAGATATTACTCATACAGATATTAATAAAAAACAACTGTATCAAAACCTAAAAGTGCCAGAGTTTTGGCGCTACAACGGCAAAGTTTTAACTATTTACTTATTAAACGAAAATCAATACCAAGAATCTGAAACTAGCCCCAATTTCCCCTTACTAACCAAGGCAAAGATTTACGAATTTTTGGTGCAGTGTAACACCCAAGGCGAAACTCAAACTAAGCGCTCTTTCCGTAATTGGCTGCGAGAACAGCAGCGATCGCTATAATCTTGGCATAGTTAACTTTTTATCTCCTCATGTCTGCATCTATTAACCTATTAAGCGAATATCGCTGTTTTGACGGTACAGTTGGCTTTTACAGCCATCAATCCCAAACTTGTAATAGTGAAATGCGTTTTGCTGTTTATCAGCCGCCGCAAGCATCATCTCAAAGCGTCCCGGTGCTGTATTTCCTCTCTGGTTTGACTTGCACGGAAGAGAATTTTACAGTCAAAGCAGGAGCGCAACGTTTCGCCGCGCAACATGGGTTAATGCTAGTTGTCCCCGATACTAGCCCGCGCAATACGGGAATAGAGGGCGAAAATGACGATTGGGATTTTGGGAGTGGGGCAAGTTTTTATGTGAATGCGACCCTTGCCCCCTGGAAAGCGAACTATCAAATGTACAGCTACATTGTTAAAGAATTACCCGCACTAATTGCCGATAATTTCCCGGTACGAGCAGACAAACAAGGCATCTTTGGGCATTCTATGGGCGGTCATGGGGCGCTGGTGTGCGCTTTAAGAAATCAGGAGCTATATAAGTCAGTGTCTGCTTTAGCGCCAATTGTTGCCCCTCTGCGTTCTTCGTGGGTAGATAAAGCTTTTACCAAATACCTCGGAGCTAATAGAGAAGCTTGGAAGGAGTACGACTCTAGCGAACTTGTACTTACGGCTAATTACAAACGTCCAATTTTAATTGACCAAGGTGCGGCAGATAAGTATTTAGACCAACTTCAACCACATTTGTTCGAGCAGGCTTGTAAGGCTGTAAATCAGCCCCTTACTCTACGTTTTCATCCCGGCTACGATCACAGTTATTACTTTATTGCTACCTTTATTGAGGATCATATTCGTCACCACGCCGCTATTTTGTGCGATTAAACATTTACTTAAAAATGGGCTTAATGTTTAACCATGACAAATTTAGCAAAGAGCGATCGCATTTACTAATTAGTAAATGCGATCGCCATGTATCCTAGTTAGTTACGGCAGGTGTTGGTGCATTTAAGTAGCTAGGTAAAGAGTTTTGTAAGGTTTTGCCATAAAGAGCCAAAGCATTACCGCCCAACAATAGCTCTAAATGTTCGCGGTCATAGTCGGCAACTTCTGCCGCATCTTTGACACAGTTATGCAATACTCCATCCCAATGTCCGTAGTCTCCAGAAAAACAAGTTAAGTGCTTGCCAATTTCACCCATTGCGACGGGAAGGTAAGCGGGACCTGGATCGTCAGATTCAAAGGAAGTATAAATTTGTCCCCGCTCAAAATACTCCATCGGATCGCGGTGGCGCAAGTCGTAATGTTCGTACAAGCTTTCGTCGTCTATTTTTGCCGGATCGTGTTGAGCATTCCACAACAAGTCAAACATATTTTTGGCTTGACTAATCAAGTTAAAATTGTTGCTAGTGCCTCTTTCTTGCACCATTAGCTTCGTAAATTCCATCAGAGAAGGACGATAGGGCTTCTTGGGATCGAAGTCGCGAATCCGTTTTTCCCAATGCTCGTGGAAAGCATGAGCCAAATCTGGCAACCACCCGCAACCACCTTCTAAAAAGCCTACGCGCAAGGTGGGGAATTGTTCAAAAGCGCCATCAAACACCATCCGCGCTAAAGCGAGTTGTTGTTGATTCCTTTGCACAAAAATATGAGTCAATACAAAAGTTTCTGTATAGTCGGAAATCCCACCCACCATATACGAACCAGGTCCGCCATGAATACCTAGAGCGATGTCTAAGTCTACCGCCGACTGCAAGATGGGGCGAAAGTCTGGATGACTGATAGTTTTGCAGCTACGGATTTCTGGGAAAGCATCGGGGGCTTTGGGGTGAGGAATCGGCATATTTGGGGCAACAGCCACGCTAATCATGCCCAATTCGTTAATACAACGGTGCATTTCAGCAACGGCTTCGTTGACATCTTGCAGAGGTAAGACACCAATCGGCTTGAGCCTGTTATCGTATCCTTTACAATCATCAGCGATGTAGCTGTTGTAAGCGCGACAAAGGGCGATCGCGAAGTCTTTATCTAAAATACTCGAAAAGATTAAGTTGAGCGTACCGTAAATTACATGAACATCTACACCTTCGGTATCCATGTGTTCAATACGCACGCGGTTAAACATTGCCCCCAGCGTTGTATCGGGGTGTAAATTGCGAAAACCACCTTTACCTAACCCTTGAGGCTGCGGAAACATCCGCATATAATCATTTTTGCCTGTTGCTGGATTAAAGTCTACAATCCTTGCTCTTTGGTCGCCTAGACTATCAATTGCAAGTCCAATGCGATCGCGATATTCTGGCTCTAAATATTCCCGCAATACCAAGGGATTTTCTAACTTATGGGCATCGGCATCAATGACTTTTAAACCCTGATACATGAATTATCCTCAAAGTCAATAAGTATTTTTTTGAAACGATTGGCTTCTAGCACTCGGTTTAATGTAGCCCAAACGCTCCGCGATCGCTAGTTTTTTTGGCAAAGATCAAAATTTAAACAGGTTTTTGCTGGAAATATTGCAAAACTTGGCGCAAACCAAACCATCTTTGAAACGACCACATCAGCGAGGTTGGAATAGTTACCCATACTGGATACTTAGTAAAAGCAGGTTGATTTTTTTCAAATACGACGTGTCCGCCAATCGCCAAAACTTGAGTTAAAACTAAGCAAACAATTGTTAGCCGCCAATCGTAAAATAAAACGATGGGAGATGCGATCGCCAATAAATTGGTAATGTGGTGCAACAGTTGATTAATTGGGTGCTGATGGCACTCGGCAAAATAAACTTTAGCTTCTTGAAAGTAGGTCAAAATAATTCTCCCTTACATCTATTGGTTGCTAATCTACCACCACCGCAGTTGCAATAAACTCCGTTGCGGCTGGCTCAATTCTTCCTCTGTTAGCCAATCTACGAGCTTATAAGTACCAAAAACTTTATCCCACCAATCTACAGCCAAACCAAAATTGTGATGCCACATCCCATACTTATGATGGACGTAGTGGACGGGCATTTTCATCCAAAAACACTTAGTTGGGTTTTCGTGTTGTAGCTGGTGAGCATAAGCGGAGAAAGCAGCGTAAGCCGTGCTACCCAAAAGCCAACCAATTCCCGCAACCCAAGAGTAAAGGAACATCGCAGCTATGACAACAATGCCTCCTTGAATATAATCGCGAAATTCCCATAGTACGCCTTGTCCAGTGTTATTACGATGATGTTCTAAATGACGTTCGCCGATTTTTTTGGACACGTGCATCAAGCGATGCAGCCAATATTCAACTAAACTTGCCAAGATAAAAGCTAAGGCAAAACAAGAACTCGCAAGTAACAAGCTGTGAGTTTCTAGCATAGATCCTCCTACACCCCAAGATTAGGCTCTATCGATTTTTAATACAATTAGGCTAATTTTTGCAACCACTAAATGGCAAATTTCTTACTTCCGCTTTTGACTGCTGTCTCTAGTCGTGTCAAGAACAACTTTATCCAAAAAACTCTGCGTACTAGCACCGTCCAAGAGCAATTTTTGCTAAAACTGCTTTCTGCTTATCAAAACACCGAACTCGGACGTACTTACAAGCTTAACGAAATCAAAACCATTGATAGATTTAGAAGTCGCATTCCCGTTCTACCTTACAGCAGTTACGAGCCATTGTGCGATCGCATTGCTAAAGGCGAACAAAATATTCTTACTAGCGAACCCGTAGTCTATCTCAATCTTACTAGCGGTTCTACAGGAACAAAAAAGCTAATTCCTGTTACTAAGCGATTTCAAAATTCCTTACGCCAAGCCAATCTCACTAGCATTGGCTTTTTGGATGAAGCCTTGAAGTCCCAAGGCGGAAAATTCGGCAAACTTCTAGCAACAAATTCCGTTCAACTACTAGGTACAACTAGCGGCGGTATTGACTACGGACCTGCGAGTGTAGGCGTTTTACGTATGGGTAAGTTTATCTACGAACAACTATTTGCTCATCCTTACGAAACCTTGCAGCCTGCCGACAGTTTAGCTCGTCATTATCTTTGTTTATTATTTGCCTTGGGCAATCCTGATTTACGCGGAATTGGGGCAAATTTTCCGATGCTGGTGCTGCGAATTTGCAATTATTTGGGACTTTACGCCGAAGACTTGATTAAGGATTTGGAAACGGGAAAAATTGCCAGTTGGTTAAAATTAGAGCCAGAAGTCCGCCTTCTTTTAGAGCGACAAATGGTAGCAAATCCCCGTCGCGCCACCCAATTGCGTGAAATCTACAAGTCTTTTGGCTTGCTTACCCCCAAACTTGCTTGGTCTAATTTATCTTTTGTTGCTACCGCACGCGGCGGGACTTCAGATTTTTACTTTGAACGTTTTTCTACTTACTTTGACGATATACCAGGTTTTGGCGGAGTTTATTCCTCTGCTGAAGGTACGTTTAGTATTAATCACGCCCTCAATAACGACGGTAGTATTTTAGCAATTGAAAGCGGCTTTTTTGAATTTATTCCTCAAGACCAATGGGAAGCCGAGCATCCCCAAACCTTACTAGCTACCGAAGTTAAATCAGGAGAACTTTACCGTATTTTAGTTACTAACTACAGTGGATTTTACCGTTACGATATTGGCGATGTTGTAGAAGTTGTTGGCTTTTACGAGCAAGCGCCAATGCTAGTATTTCGCTATCGTCGCGGCGGGCTGCTTTCTTCTACAAGTGAAAAAACTACTGAGTTTCACGTAACTCAAGTAATGCAATCATTACAGCAAAAATTCTTTGTACTTTTAGAAGACTTTTGCATCACTTTATCTGACGATACAATTCCTCCCTCCTATCTCGTCAACATTGAACTTGCTATGGGTGAAACCTTAGAGGATTACCTGGGCTTTTTAACAGAATTTGATCTTTTGTTGCAAGAAATACACACCTCCTACGCGATTAAACGCCAGGATATCGTACCATCGCCGCGCCTGCGAGTGCTTGCCCCAGGAAGTTTTGCGATTGTGCGTCAGCGCCAGTTAGAAAAAGGCATTCCCGATTCTCAGCTAAAATTTCCCCATATCAGCGAAGATCGCAATTTTTTATCGGGGTTAAAAGTAGAACGAGAAATTAAATTAGACTAACCATCTTGACTCCATAACATCAAAACTCCCGCAAAAATGGCAATAATAGCCGCTCCATAAAAAACAGCCTCTAATCCGCCATAATTTAGCAGTGGACTGAGAATAATGGGAGATAGAAACTGTCCCAAAAACCCCGCCCCCGTACCTGCCGCGAGGACGCTAGAGCGCAAATTTGGAGTAGATAGGTTAGCTAAAGCGCTGTAAACATTAGGTAAAACCAGCCCAAAACCGACACCAAACAAAATCGCCGTCAAGATAATTGGGCTAAGTTCGTGCAGTAAAGGGATAGTAACTAAAGTTATAGCCATTAAAGTACAGCCAAGTGCGATTACTTTTGGCAGACCTAATTTTTGTGCCAGCCATTTACTCCCAAAAGCCGAAATAACCGCCGCGCCAATGGCTCGTGAAGCTAATACAACGCCGTTTAAACCTGCCCCCGCCCCAATGGTGGCTTTGAGGTAAAGCGGTGCGTAAATTACTACGGCATACATAGCAACAGACACTAAAACTAGGGTAAGTAGCAACCATAGAGTTTTGGGTTGTCCCAAAATCTGGCTTAATTTGTAGTTTTTTTCCTGGGCTAAAGCTGGTTTTTTATCTATCGACAAAAATATGCTTACCAAGCCAGCTAAGGGTATGCCCGAAGCATAAAGATAAAAAGCAAATTGCCAAACTTCTCCCCCCACCCAACCACCAAGAAGCGGAAACAAAATTCCGGTAATTGTCAAAGTGCTAGTAGCATATCCTAGAGCAAGGCTTCTTGCTTCTCCTTCGTACCTACTCCCTAACAAGCCCAAACTAGCAGCAGCAATGCCGCCACTAGCTGCGCCAATCAAGCCCCGCGTCACTAATAAAGGTAAAAAACTGGACATAAAAGCGCCAGCGACTCCAAATAGCGAGTAACAAATCAGCGAAGCCACCAATACTCTTACCCGTCCTACACTGTCTGCCAAAATACCTAAAGGCGCGCTAAACAAAGCAAGGGTCAAACAATGAAAACTAACCAAATTGGCAGCCAACCCCGGATCTAGCTGGAGTTGTTGTACTATATCGGGTAGAACAGGGGCAACTACACCACCTGCCATAGTAGTTAAAGAACCAGATGCTAGAAGTATTAATAATTTAGGATCGCTTAGTTTCAAAAAATTATTGCTCGTCTCTACGGTCAACCTAGGCATGGAAGTTTACACAGTGCCAAAAAATATTACTGACTTACCGATCTATTTTTGGCACTAAAAAAACAATAACGCTAAATTTTGTCATAGAAGTTGTCAACAAAAGTACGAATGAAGCAACTAGCCGCAACTCTAAATAGCCAAATAGTCCAAAATACCGTGCGCGAAGTAGGTATAAATCCTAACTATTGGTACGCTGTAGGATGGGCAGACCAACTTAAAAATGGTGAAATTATATCTGTAGTTATTTGGTCAAGGGCGATCGCCATCTACCGCGACGAGTTTGGTCAAATCCATGCCCTAGAAGATGCTTGTCCCCACAAAGGCGTTGCTCTCCATCAAGGTAAAGTAAAAGGTTGCAATCTTGCCTGTGCCTATCATGGTTGGGAATTTAATCAAGAAGGGGATTGCGTTAATATTCCTTACTTGCCCAAAACCCAAAAGCTCCCTCGCGCCCGCGCCCGCAGCTATCCTGTGGCGGAAAAATACAATTTAATTTGGATTTTTCCTGGAGATCCAGATTTAGCTACTAACCAAAAATTACCAGATATTCCCGAACTTACGCAGTCAGAGTGGTTAGTAGTTCCGCTTGCTGCTCGCTTTGCGGCACATTTTTCAATTTGCAATGAAAATACTATGGATGTATTTCACGGATTTCTCCACCAAAAGTTACAAGGTTGGTTCGATCCAGTGCTGGTCAATTTGCATGAGACAGAAACCAGCGTTTGTGCCGATTATCAAGTTTCTTATCGCGGCTGGATTGCTAAATTTTTGGGACTAAGCGAAAAAGCTGACCAAGTAACAACTTTGCCTGTAGCGGTTCAGTATCATTACCCGAACTATTACACAACTTTGCAAGGAGTCTCTAGCCTGTATTTGTTTAGACTGCCTGTAAGTGCAACTGAAAGTAAGTCTTTTGCCTTGTTTTTCTTCAAAGTTCGCCTGCCACAATCAGTTTTAAAACTACTCCAGCCACTATTGCAAAAATTACTAAGGCGTTTTGTATTAATGAAATTTTTGGCTCAAGATATTGAGATGATTGAAAGCGAACAACGAACGTATTTAGCCAATCCCGAACGGCGTTATGTGGAAATCAACCCAGCAATTATTGCTATTCAACGATTAATTGTGCGACAGTACGAACAATTTTTACAAAAATCTAGTCAAGACAGATGAACAGTAAGCTTCTTTAGAGACGTTCTACTGGAACATCTCTACTAGATAAATTTCTTAATAAAGAGTATCATGTGTTCTCTAATAGAGCTTTTGCTAAAAACTAAATAGCAAATATAAAGCCAGCGAGAATGTACTGTTGAGCCATAGGCAATCGGCTATTTGGTAAAAGGTGAGGGGAGTAAATTAGTGCAAATTATCAAAGAGTATGTTCAACGCTGGTATGAAAGCGGACTCGATCCAGACGAGTATATTTGTCATCAAAAGCAGGGAAACTTAGTAGAAATTGAAGAAACAGCAACTGGAAATCGCCAAACTGTTCTTACTTTCTGCACCAATGATGTCTTAGGGCTAGTTCACGAACCAGCTGTGAGGCAAGCGGCAATTGACGCAATCCTTCAGTATGGCACGTCTAATAGCTCCTGCTCAGTTTTGAGCGGTCGAATCGACTTACATAGACAGCTAGAGGCAGAAATTTCTGATTTTAAGCATCTGCCTCACACCCAGCTATTTCTCAATGCTTGGATGGCAATGCAAGCATTGATGGATGCCTTTTGTCACCTGGCAATTCCCGTACCAGGATTTGAGCATACCCAAGAGACTTTGATTTTGACCGATGTGCTAAATCATGGCTGTATAGTTTCGGCGGTTGTTAATGCTGGAACCCGTTCGGGAAAAGTGTTTGGGCATAGTCCCAACGTCCGGGTCAAAGCTTATCGTCACTGCAATTCCGAAGACTTGGCACGCAAACTGCGGCGTTATGTCCGCCCAGGCGATCGCATTATGGTAGTTTCTGATGCCGTATTTTCGATGGATGGCGACATTGCCCCTTTACCTGCCATGTTAGATGTCTTGCAAAACTACCCCGGTAGCGTCCTGCTGATGGATGAAGCCCACTCAAGCGGCTCTATAGGAGCTACAGGACGAGGCATTTACGAGCATTTTGGTATTTTACCCAGCCATGCCATCGAACGGGGCATTATCCCCCTAATTATGACCACCTTCTCTAAGTTTGCCGCCTCGGCAGGAGCCGCAATTAGCACTCATGTGAGCGAATTAATCCCGCTACTAAATGTGTCGCCGACTTCAATCGGGACAATTTCTTTGTCTCCGCCTTTAGCGGGAGCCGCTTTAGAGAGCATTCGTCAAGTGCGAAAAGCACCACAATTAGTGCAACAATTGCAAGCAAATACTCAATACTTGCGCTCGCGCTTAATTGAGCGTGGGTTTACAGCGATTGGCGAAACTAATGTGATTCCTGTAGTGCTGCCGCCAGAAATTAATCCGAAAATGTTTGGCAGACAAATGATCCAAAATCACGGCATTTGGGTGTCCCCAATTTGGTTTATAGCCAAGCCTCGCATCCGCATTACGGTTAATGCTCTCCACACTCAGCAAGAAATGGATCGTTTAGTTGTGGGCATGGTAGCAACTAGAGATCTATTGTATAAACCAACAATTAGTGCTTAATTGGTTAGCTGTTGGCTCATAGCTAACAGCTAACCAATTAAATTAATTTATTTCTGTGTCTAATCCAAATTTTCAGATTCGGGCAGTAACAACCCCCGCCGACAGCAAAATATTTCTAGATGTCCCAACTAGAGTCTATTCAAACGATCGTCACTGGGTTCCACCGATTCGCAGCAGCGTTGCCAAACAATTTGCTCCAGAAAACTCCTTTTTTCAGTATGGCAAGCTGCAACAGTTTATAGCCGTATCTCCAAGCAACGAGCCTTTGGGGAGAATAGTTGCTGCCGTTAATCAACGTTTGATCGAACGAGAAGGGCAAAAAGTCGGATTATTTGGCTATTTTGAGTGCATTCAAGATTTTGCGATCGCCCAAGCTTTGCTAGAATCTGCCTGTAAATGGCTGCAAGAGCAAGGGATGGCAGTTGTTAGAGGACCAATTGATTTATCTACTCATAACAATTGTTTGTTTTTAGTTGATGGGTTTGATTCGCCACCAATGATTTTGATGCCCTACAACCCGCGTTATTATCCAGAATTTATGCAGCTTGACGGCTGGAATAAAGCCAAAGATGCCTACGCTTACGAATTACCCATAGGTGCGGGGCTATCAGAAGAATTTACCAAGGCTCATAGAATTGCTTGCAAATCTGGGGTTAATTTTCGGCTAATTAGAACTAAAGGTGCAGCTTTTGAGGAAGATTGCCGCAACCTTTATAATTTACTAAACGCTGCCTATGCCAACAATTGGAGTTATACGCCGCGCACCGAAGAAGAATTTTTAGACGAGGCCAAGTCTTTACAAAACCTGGTAGATCCAGATGCTTTCCCGATTGCTGAGTATGAAGGTAAGATGGTCGGCTGTTTTGTAGGATTGCCAGATTACAATATGGTACTAAAGCACTTGGGCGGCAAGCTAGACTGGCTAGGAACTTTAAAATTTCTGTGGTATCGGCGGCAAATAAATCGCGGGCGAGTAGCCCTTGTTTGCGCGTTGCCAGAATATCGCCGCAAAATGGTTGCTGCTGCCTTAATTTATTTAGGTATGCAGGGCGTACTCAAAGAAGGAAAACCTTACAAAGATTGCGAACTTTCTTGGGTATACGAAGATAACTACCCATCGCGCAAATTGATCGAAGCTTGTGGAGCCAAAATATATAAAACTTACCGCATTTACGAAAAAGCTTTATGAAGGCGCTAGTTACTGGGGCTAATGGGTTTACAGGTTCTCACTTAGTGAAAGTTTTAGCTAATAATGGCGATCACGTTGTTGGTTTGGTCAGACAATCGAGCAATCTGGATCGTTTGGCTAATTGCCAAGTTGAGCTAGTTTATGGAGACATTACCAGTTCCTTGGCGTTGCAGCAGGCTATGGCGGAAGTAGACGTAGTGTTTCATACCGCCGCCTATGTCGAACTAGGAATAGTTAACGAGCAAGAAATGGAGCGGGTAAATGTAGAGGGAACCCGCGCCGTGCTAGAAACTGCTAAAGCTTGCAAGATTAGCAAAATGGTTTATTGCAGTACTATCGGCATCTTTGGCGACACCCAAGGGCAAACGATCGATGAAACCTTTACACGGACACAGCCGGGCTTTTCTTCGGCTTATGATCGCACGAAATATCTTGCTCAAGAGCTAGTCGATAGTTTTGCTGCCCAAGGCTTACCTGTAGTCAGCGTTTTACCTTCGGGAATTTTTGGCGCAGACGATCCGCATTTTCGCCCGATATTGCAGCAATTTCTAGCAGGGCGACTAAAATTATGGGCGGGAGGAAGTCGGGTTACGGGAATTGTTCATGTAGATGACTTAGCCACTGCGATGATTTTGGCAGCCGAAAAGGGAGTAAATGGAGAAAAATATATTATTTCCGCCGGAGACTTGACAACCCGCGAAATGTTTGCAACTATGGCAAGCTTTACAGGTATTGCTGCACCCCACGAAGCGCCTAAATTTTTGGTTAGGGCGGCAGGAAACGTGTTAGATCCTCTAGGACGGTTGTTTAAATTTCAGCCACCTCTAAGTCGGGAGCGAGTACATTACATTTACGATCGCTGCGTGAGGGTGGATGCGACCAAAGCCCGGACAAAGCTAGGCTGGCAACCCCGTTCGGTTGCAGAAACTTTACAGCAATTGGTTGCCTAAATATCTTGTTTCAAGGCTCCATCTTCCAAATATGTAACGCTATCAGCCACGTCAATAATGCGCGGATCGTGAGTTACCATCAGCACCGTACAACCTTGCTCTTTAGCCAAAGAACGCAATAATTTAATTACCGAGTGTCCGCTTTTTGAATCTAGCGCCGCCGTTGGTTCGTCTGCCATAATTAATTGTGGCGAACCTGCCAAAGCACGAGCGATCGCAACTCGCTGTTTTTGTCCCCCAGATAAATCGCTGGGTTTTTGCTCCGTTTGATTTTCCAAACCTACTTGCTCTAGCAGCAAGCGTGCTTGATATTTTGCTTTTTTGCTACCTATACCCTGAATGTTTAGCGCCACCTCAACATTCTCGCTGGCAGTTAAAGCCGGAAATAAGTTAAAGTTTTGAAAAATAAAGCCAATATTTTGCTGTCTAAACTGTGCTAGTTTTTGGCGGGACATCCTGGTAATATCTTCGCCGAGTAAATGTACTTTTCCGGCTGTCGGTGTCATTAATCCAGCTAAAATAGAAAGCAAAGTAGTTTTGCCCGAACCTGATGGTCCCATCAATAACTGAATATTGCCTTTGGGAATGGCTAAATCTATCCCTTTCAATATTTGAAAGCAGCGTTTTTGCGACCTAAACTCCATTTCTACTTTTTGAGCAACGATCACTTTATTTTGAGGAGCAATTAAATCTATGCCTAGAGCTTCAGTCTGATTGGGAAAATTATTATAAGTAGTAGATTTAGTTTTAGCAGCAGTCATTTATTTACTAGATTTTGGTGAACGACATTGAAGCGCCAAGTAAGAGCGTGCCGCTAGGCAAGATTTTATTAATTATTATTACTTTTATCGATCTTAACAACGAATAGATGTGGACACTTGTCGCTTCTGGCATACTTAATTAAGCAGAAATTTGGATTTGCTGCAATCAACAAAATGCTTTTGGCAATTAGGCTTTAAATACTGAAGCTGGGTCGAGGTGCATGACTTTTTGAATTGCAAAAACTCCCGAGCCAACACACATGACTACAGTGATTCCCAAAACAGCGATCGCGACCGTTGGCGTAATCAAAATCAAAATTCCTTGACTTGCCAGCGTCCAAGCTGCTACAGCCCAGCAAAGAGCCATACTCGGCACATAACCCAAAATTGCCATCCACAAAGCTTGTTCGAGAATTACACCGTAGATAGTAAAGTCGGACGCACCCATGGCTTTTAAAGTTCCAAACTCTTTAAGACGATCGGAAACTGAGGAGTAAAGAATTTGCCCGACAATAATTCCGCCCACAATCACACCCACAACAGCACCCAAACCAAGAATAAAGCCGATACCCGTTCGTTGCTGCCAAAAAGTCTGGGTTTTTTGCATCAATTCGGCATGAGTATAGGCGCGAGTATTGGGTAAAGCATCCACTAATCTTTGCTTGAGAATAGAGAGATCTTCTCCAGTTTTTGCCCGAATTAAGACAAAAGTAATCGTATCTGCGGAAGTCAAGCTTTTGGGAGCAGTAGCATTGGGATCGGGTTTGATGTAGGTATTGGTACACTTAAGTTCCTCAGAATCTGATGGTAATTGACAAGATAAACTGGTAGTCTGCCCAGAATTAGCGTAAGCGTTACCGTTTTCAAGAGATGTAAATAAAAAAGAATTGGAAGTAATTGCACGGTTTCCTTGGGTTAAGCCCACTAATTCAATCGATAAAGTATTAATTTCCGCGCGATCGCCAACTTTTTTGATATTTAATGAATTTAAGTTAGTGCTATCGACAATCGCCGTGTAAGGCTCTTTGAGTTTGGCTACATTTCCTTGAGTAATATTTTGCGGTACAAATAGCTGTCCATTAGGATCGAAGCCAACAATTCTAGCTAAAGAAATTTGATTGTTACTGCGCCATACACCAGTTTTAACTATCAAAGCTTCGGCACTTTCTACGCCTTGAACCTGACGAGCAAGACTTAAATTAGTCAAAGGAATTGATAAAGTTAATTCAAGATGAACTAAATTTTCCGACGATACCCAAATATCCGCCGAGGAATTGTTCATCAATTGCGCGGTAGAACGAGTAAAACCATTGAAAATCCCCGTTTGGATTGTAACCAAGCTAACGGCGAACATAATTCCGGCTTGAGCAACAAGAAAGCGAGGAATATCCTCAAGCAAATGCTTACGAGCAATGGAAACCATACTACCAATTGCGGATGTGCGATCGATTCTATTAACAATCCTAAGTTAAAAGCGCGATCGCCCTAGATATCTCACCAGAATGCACCGATACTTAATGAAACGCATTCATTAATTAGTGCAAATATGCGTTCACAATATTTTGAGCAAAGCCGATAACAGCAAAAGATATGTCTCAGCCAAATATTGAATCAATCTTGCAAGAAAAGCGCTTATTTCCGCCCACGGCTGCCTTTTCTCAAAATGCCCAGATCAAAAGCTTAGAACAGTATCAGCAACTATGCGATCGCGCCAAAAGCGATCCCCAAAAGTTTTGGGCAGAACTTGCCGAAGAATTACACTGGTTTCAAAAGTGGGATACCGTACTAGATTGGCAGCCACCTTTTGCCAAATGGTTTGTAGGCGGCAAAACTAATATTTCCTACAACTGCTTGGATCGTCACCTTACAACTTGGCGCAAAAATAAAGCGGCGTTAATTTGGGAAGGAGAACCCGGCGACTCGCGTACTCTTACCTATGCCCAACTGCATCGAGAAGTTTGTCAGTTTGCCAATGTTTTAAAGCATCTAGGAGTCCAAAAAGGTGATCGCGTGGGGATCTATATGCCCATGATTCCGGAAGCCGCGATCGCCATGTTAGCCTGTGCCAGAATTGGGGCTACCCATAGCGTAGTTTTTGGTGGTTTTAGTGCCGAAGCCTTGTGCGATAGGTTAGTTGACGTTGAGGCTAAGTTAGTTATTACTGCCGATGGTGGCTGGCGCAAAGATGCGATCGTTGCTCTCAAAGAACAAGTAGACAAAGCTTTAGCTAATAATGCCGTACCTACAGTTAAAAGCGTCTTGGTAGTACAACGGACAAAGCAAGCAGTGGAAATGCAACCAGATCGAGATTTTTGGTGGCACGAATTGCAACTAGCTGTATCCGCCGACTGTCCCGCCGAACCAATGGACAGCGAAGATATGCTATTTGTTCTATACACTTCTGGGAGTACGGGTAAGCCTAAAGGGGTGGTGCATACAACAGGCGGTTATAACTTGTACAGCCACATCACCACCAAATGGATTTTTGACCTGCAAGAAACGGACGTTTATTGGTGTACCGCCGATGTCGGCTGGATTACGGGACACAGCTATATAGTTTACGGACCACTTTCTAACGGCGCGACTACGCTGATGTATGAAGGCGCTCCCCGTGCCTCAAATCCTGGCTGTATGTGGGATGTGATTGAAAAGTATGGAGTTACAGTTTTCTATACCGCACCCACCGCCATTAGAGCTTTTATTAAAATGGGCGAACAATTGCCCAATGCCCGCAATTTATCTTCTTTACGCCTGTTGGGAACAGTAGGGGAGCCAATTAACCCTGAAGCTTGGATGTGGTATCAAAAAGTAATTGGTGGCGGTGTATGCCCAATTGTCGATACTTGGTGGCAAACAGAAACCGGGGGAATTATGATTACACCATTGCCTGGGGCGATCGCAACTAAACCTGGTTCTGCTACTCGTCCTTTCCCTGGAATCATGGCGGATGTAGTCGATTTAGAAGGCAGCCCTGTCGGCGATAATGAGGGTGGGTACTTAGTTATCCGCTATCCTTGGCCAGGAATGATGCGGACGGTGTACGGCGACGACGAGCGTTTCCGGCGCACTTATTGGGAGCATATACCCCCCGTGGATGGGCAGTATGTTTACTTTGCCGGAGATGGCGCAAGACGGGATGAAGATGGCTATTTTTGGGTCATGGGGCGCGTAGATGATGTAATAAACGTCTCTGGACACCGATTGGGAACGATGGAAGTTGAATCAGCCCTAGTGTCGCACCCGGCGGTAGCTGAGGCTGCGGTAGTCAGCAAGCCTGACGAAATCAAAGGCGAGGATATAGTTGCCTTTATTACCCTAGAAGGCACTTACAGCCCTAGTGAAGAACTAAGCCAAGAACTCAAACAGCACGTAGTCAAAGAAATTGGCGCGATCGCACGTCCTGGAGTCATCCGCTTTACTGACTCTTTGCCCAAAACTCGTTCGGGTAAGATTATGCGGCGCTTGCTGCGAAATTTGGCATCGGGGCAAGAAATCACGGGCGATACTTCGACTTTAGAAGATCGTGGGGTACTCGATAAACTGCGCGGCGAAGGGTAAACTTTGTTGGGGAAAAGGTGAAATTACTTTTTCCCAGCTAACACCACAATAGTTTTATGTTTAGCCACTGGAAAAGTATTTATATTCCCATTTTTGCTGTTACTTTGCTTGGATTTCAGCCAGCAGTTGCTGCAACTTCTGCTAGTGAATATCGCTCTATCGGGCTATCTTACCGAGCTAACGAACGTTACAGTGAAGCGATTTCTGCTTTGAAAAAATCCGTCGAACTCGAACCGCAAAATGCTTCTGGGCGCGTACTCTTAGGTTGGACGCAACACTTGGCAGGACAAGAAAAAGCTGCCGCCGAGTCTTTGCTAAGAGTAATTTATAACGATCCGCAACATATCCCCGCGCTAAATGCTTTGGGAATTGTGTATCTAGTAAATGGAGACGTGACGGCGGCGGTAGCGACTCATACTTGGGCCGTAATGGTAGAACCCAATAATGAGATTGCTTACTACAACTTAAGCTTGTCTTTACATCAATTGCGGTTGTATAGTTTGGCAGTTTCAGCAGCTACCAAAGCAGCCAAACTCGAACCTAATAATCCCCATCCATTGGTTGCGAAAGCCGTAGCTTATTGGAATTTAGGCGATCTCAAATTAGCAAAACTTACTTATCGCCAAGCCTTAAGTCTAGATCCAAGGTACAGCAACTCTTTTTTTCTAGAGCATCTGCAAAAAGCTGCCTTTAGTCGCCAACAAATTGCGATCGCCAAACAAATTCTTTTAGCTATAAATTAAAAAATCTAAAAGATTTATTTCTAGAGCTTTTAAGCTACCAAAGTCAACTCGTTAATATTACAGCTTACTTCTCTTTCCTGTTTTAACAATTTGGCTAGGGCTTCCGCAGAAACAGGACGACTGATAAAGTAACCTTGAATTTGATCGCAGCTATGTAGCTGTAAATATTCCAATTGTGCTTGAGTTTCTACTCCTTCTGCTATCACACTCAATTGTAAGTTGTGGGCTAGAGAAATAATTGCTTTGACAATCGCCGCATCATCAGAACCAATTGTTAGATCGCGGACAAAAGAACGATCTATTTTGAGTAGATCAATCGGCAGACGTTTCAAATAGTTTAGTGATGAATAACCCGTACCAAAATCATCTAAAGACAAAGTAATACCCATATCATGCAACCTATCCATAGTATTAATTACCTGCTGGATATTTTCGATAATCAAGCTTTCAGTTATTTCTAGTTCTAAATAGTTGGCTTCCAAGTTTGTTTCGTGCAAAACTTGAGCAGCAAGCTCTACTAAATTTTGCTCTTTAAACTGACGCGACGATATATTAACCGCCATTTTTATTCTTGGCAATCCTGCTAGTTGCCAGCTACGACTTTGAGCGCAAGCAGTGCGCAATACCCATTCGCCTATAGATATAATTAAACCAGTTTCTTCGGCAATAGGAATAAATTTGGCAGGAGAAACAAACCCATGAACTGGGCTTTGCCAGCGTAATAAAGCTTCTACACCAATAAGTTTTCCGCTACGCAGACAAACTTGTGGTTGGTAATTTAACAACAGTTCTCCCTTTTCGATGGCATTGTGTAAATCTTTTTCTAGCCTTAATCTCTCTTGCAAACTCTTATTTAATTCCATGCAATAAAACTGATATTTATTTTGTCCTTGTTGTTTAGCTTGACCCATAGAGCTAATCGCATGACCTAGAAGACTATCTACCTCATTGTAGTCGTTAGGATAAGTACTAATTCCAATATTGACACTACTTGGAACTTCAGTATTATTTATTAAAATAGGTTTTGATAGAGTGGAGATTATTTTTTCTACTAAGCTTATTACTTCGCTTACTGAATCAATATTAGTTTGAATAATTGCAAACTTATTACCGTCCAAACGTGCCAATATATCTCTATTACCAAGACAGCTAGTAAGTTTTTGAGCAGTAGCTCTTAGCATTGAATCGCCAGCTTCGTGTCCTAAAGTATCGTTAATACTTTTTAAGTGACCTAAACTTAAAGAAATTACTGCAAACAATTGATCGTTTTTGTTTTGAGCCAAAACTTGCTGGAGGCGATCGTGAAATAACACCCGATTGGGTAATCCAGTTAGCTCATCGTAACTAGCAATATGTTCGATAATTTCATCTAGTTTCTGTAGGGTATAAGAAGTAGCTGTCATTAAGACACCAGCTTCATCAGTAAAATTAGTGGGTAATTGAGGTAATTGACGGCTGTTAAGATACTGACGCAACGCTAAAAACGTTAGAGTGACTGGGGTAAGTAAGTTGTGTAGCGCATAGAGTGTTAGTGCTGTACCTATCAATGTAGCGACTAATGCGATCGCAATTATTTGTATCTTCGTATCTGTAGTAAATGAGGCCGAAATTACAAAATAAATGAGTAGTGTTAGCAATGGCACATGAGTACCTAGAAAAGCAACTAACATAATTTTGCCTTTATAACTGTTAAGATAAGGCAACTTAGATAATACTGAATATAAATGCAACTTATGTTGATATATTCCGAGCGACTTCAGCATATTTACAATAATTACTGTTAGCTATTGTGTTTTTTGTTAACCTGCTTTTATGCTTTTGATATTTTATTTTAGCTTGGCTAACAAACTTAATTATTCCTAAATACTATTAGTTTCAAAGGCAGGAAACAACGGTAAAATTACTTAGTACAAGCTAAGTTTATCTTCATCGAGTGTTTATAAAACATTAACCATAAAATTGCTTCCCCCTCTAAATAATTATCGTTAGTAAAAACTTACACAACCATACGTAATATTACTTAGATACAAACAGGAAAACCTAGGGAAGAAGGTGTTTTTATGTATTCAAGCTATATAATTTTTGTACGCGCTCTAATAAAAACCAACTTTTTGAGGTAAAAACATCTGTTAGCAATTGAGATAAATGAAGGAATCGTTGGATTGCCAGTAATCAAAAAGTGCAAATACTAGAAATTAGATTTGTGTTTTAACTAGCTCTTGATATTACTGACTAAATAGACCTTAAACTTTATAATAAATTCATAAAATAAACTAAAACTTCCTGATAAAGAGCATTTTGCAATCAAAACAGAAACAGGTATTAGTTAGAAGTTGATGACGAGTAGCAATTTGAGCCAGATAAAAGGCAGTATATGGTTACAAAAACACAAAATGGTTGGAGCAAATTAGACCTTAGCTAAAACCTTCAGCAAACACCATTTGTTATGAAAAATACATAAAAGCAGGGTTTATAGGATAGTAATCTCATGGGGAAGTTAGCTCAAGAAATAGAGCAGCAATGGCAATCGCAATTAGGTAAAGAATGCGCCGCACAAAGCATCACGACAAGAAAGAGTATTCTTAGCTGGTTGTTGGGTACAAACTTAGAGCGGTTTGAGAGCTTAGATACCCAGCAGCTAGAAATTGCCAAAAGCGCGATCGCCTATCGCTACCGAATTTTGCAAGAGCGTTATCTAGGCGTAGCACCAGAAAGAGCTTACAGTAATTTAATTAAAAGGCTAGGAAGCGTGGTACTGCTGCGGAGTAAAATTAGTATCGGGGTAGCTTTGAGCCGCGATCGCCACAGAGCCGTAGCTGAGGTGTTGCAAGAAGTGATCCAAGAATTGTTGCAAAGCGATCGCTATATGCAGGAACAAATGACTTGGATCGCTCAGTGTAGCCAAGATCGGCGATTGCAAAACGCTTTGCTGTTTGCGGCGGCGGAAGAATATTGTTTGCGCCCAGTACGCAATCAGCCATTACTCGCTTACAGATTTGTCAATTATTTACGGCGCACCCAAAGGGGAGGGCTAACAAATGTCCCAGTTAAAGATTTAGTGCGGCTAGTATCAGAAGAAGTGCTGACAGAAGAAAGCGAAAACCCCGTCAACTTACTAGATAATCAAGCAATCGCCGAATATCAAAACGCTCAAGCAATAGAAGAACAACAAGCTATACGCAGCCGAGTCAAACAAGAATTTTCTACATACCTAACTGAAAAACTAGGAACAGACGCAGCCCAGTGGTTGCAGTTGTACTTACAAGGAAAATCACCCGAAGAAGCCGCCCAAATTTTAAATTTAGACATCAAAAAAGTCTATAGATTGCGCGAAAAAATTAGCTACCACGCCGTCCAAGTTTTTGCAATCAAAGGTCATTCACCAATGGTTGACGAGTGGCTAGAAACTTCTTTAGAGGAAAACAACTTTGGTTTATTACCCCAGCAATGGGAGAAATTGTGGACGGATTTAAGCCAAAATCAACGCCAGTTAATCGAGCTTAAAAAAGCAGGTCAAGATATGGAGGCGATCGCCAAAGAGCTAAAAATCAAAACCCATCAAGTTATTAGTGAATGGGGAAAAATTTATCTCGCAGCTCAAGCCTTACGCAGTCAAAATTAAAACAGTAGTTATTGCAATTGAAATTATCCTACTTTGCCTCAAAATAAAGCCCCAGGCTAGTAGTGATAGTCGGCAGCAGCTACCAAAATATTTATTTTTTTGCCCCTAAATTTCTTTAACTCATTGTCACAAACTTAGTGACTGAGTATTTAGCATGGAGAAATAGAAAACCTAATACCTCATCATGACAGCAACCTTAACTCAACTTAGCCAGCAGCAAGGTGAAAGCGCGCCCATAATTAATTATCGCGTCGCCATGCCGCATCCAGAATCGCACTTATTTGAAGTAGTGTTATTGGTACACGGGTACTCTTTGCCTGTATTAGACTTGAAACTACCTGTATGGACACCAGGATCGTACTTAGTACGGGAATATGCCAAGCATCTTCAAGACTTTAGTGCTAAAGCGGGCGAAAATACTTTAGTGTGGGGCAAAATCGCTAAAAATCACTGGCAAGTTGAAACTACTAATTTAGACAACCAAACCATTGAAATTCGTTATCGGATTTTTGCCAACGAGCTATCGGTACGCACAAATCACTTAGATGCAACTCACGGTTATTTTAACGGGGCGGCGATATTTTTTAGAATCCCTGGATTAGACGCGCAGCCGATGCAAATTGCGATCGCGCCGCAAACCGATTGGCAAGTTACCACACCCTTACCAGCCGTTGCTGGACAAATTAACACTTATATTGCCGCAGATTTTGACACCTTAGTAGATAGCCCCTTTGAAATCGGCAAGCAGCAGGTGTATCAGTTTGAGGCATTAGGTAAAGCCCACGAACTAGCAATTTGGGGTGGAAAAAGTAACATTGATCCAGAGAAAGTTATCGCCGACACTCAAAAAATCATCGAAGTAGAAGCGAAAATCTTTGGTGGCTTGCCTTACGATCGCTATTTATTTTTGCTGCATCTATCCACCCAAGGCAATGGTGGTTTAGAACACAAATATGGTTGCTCCTTGAATTATCCTCGTTTCGGCTTCCGCGACGTAGATAAATACAATCGCTTTATGCAATTAGTGGCGCACGAGTTTTTTCACTTATGGAATGTCAAACGCATTCGTCCCAAAGCTTTAGAAGTATTTGATTACGATCGGGAAAACTACACGCCTTTGCTATGGTTTAGTGAAGGTACGACAAGCTACTACGACTTAACGATTCCTTTACGAGCAGGAATTTATGACATCAAAACTTTTTTGCAAAACCTAGGTAAAGAAATTACCCGTTATGAGTTAACACCGGGGCGCTGGGTGCAGCCAGTAAGCGAGTCCAGCTTAGATGCTTGGATTAAGCTCTATAGACCCGAAGCCAACAGTAATAACTCACAAATTTCTTACTATTTAAAAGGAGAAATGGTATCGCTATTACTAGACTTGCTGATTCGCGAAAAGCATGACAATCAGAAGTCGCTTGATGACGTGATGTTGAAAATGTGGCAGCAATTCGGGCAAGAGGAAATTGGTTTTACTCCTCAGCAGTTGCAAGAAGTCATTACCTCAGTTGCGGACATAGATTTAACAAACTTTTTTGCTAAATATGTTGATGGCACAGAAGAGTTACCTTTCAATCAATATTTAGAGCCTTTTGGTTTGCAGACAATTGGTGACGATAAATACCTCGCACCGCATCTAGGAATAAAAGTAGCCTCCGAGCATGGGCGCGAGGTAATTAAATTTGTAGAAACGGGTACGCCTGCTCATGCAGCCGGAATCGATCCGGGAGACGAATTATTAGCAATTGACAGCATCAGAGTAACCGCCGCCGGAATTAGCGATCGCCTGCAAGATTATCAAGGGGGCGACACGATTGAAGTTACAGTTTTCCATCAAGAACAACTGCGTCAATACCAAGTTACCTTAGCAGAGCCACGTCCCAACAGTTACCAAGTAAAACCTGTAACTAATCCAACAGAACAACAGCAACAGAATTTTGCTGGATATTTAGGCGAGGACTTGCAGAAATTGAAAGATTAGTTTGCATCACACGCTACTGGGTATATTGCGCAAGGAACTTGCGTACACAAAGATAAGACCCTTTTGCCGGGGGCTTGGGAGAGGCAACTCGTCCCCCAACGGGGGGCTTCCCCCCAAACCCCCCCAAGTCCTGGTTTCTCTTAAGTAATCCCCTAGGCTCAGACATTTATACCAATATTTTTAATACTCCCGGCTCTTGTTGGATAGGCAAGACATCTAAAATATCCACCTGAGCGCAGTATTTTATATCCTCATGACAATTAAGGCGCAACAGCCGTTTACCGTGACTAGCTTGGTGAAATAACTCTACCAAACGATCTTGCCATTGTTCGTAAAGCGCGATCGCAGCAACCACTTCATCATTACCAGATAGTTCTTCAAGAGCTACATTTGCTTGCCGTAAAACACTATGAGCGATCGCCCCAGCGCAAGCAGTATCCTCCAACGAATAAGTACCCTCCCAACCCGATCCAACAATCCAGACTGTTTCTGGCTCTTTGGCTAAAAGGTAATTTACGGCGGCTGCCCGGTTGACAAAAGCGGCAGCTAAGACGGCTGGAGCGCTTTGTATGCGCTGTAAAGCGCGAGTTCCATTAGTCGTACTAATAAATAACCTGCGCCCTTCCACTAACTCTTTAGTGCAGTCTAAAGGAGAATTCCCCAAATCGAAACCTTCCACCTTAGCACCACCCCGCTCCCCGGCTCTGAGTCGCTTATCCTCGTCCCAGGAAGCGCTAACTTGCTTCAACGTCTCCAAATCACTAAACACCTGGATAGCTTCACCACCAGCCGCCAAAACCGTCGCCATTGTCGTTGTAGCTCGAAGTACATCCACCGCGATCGCGCAATCTGGAATAGTATCCGTAGGAGTAAGTTCAGGAGTATGGTAAATAAATAGCTTCACGCGCTGGCTGACCTGCAATTAATATCGAATATATTTTATGGTTAAAACCTAACTATTTAATTATTGGATTAGCGGTTAGCTCCATTTTGAACTAACCGCTAACGCTTAAAAGAACCAGCCGTAGGAATGCAAGCCTTTACCGAGAAGATTGACCCCCAAGTAACAAACCCAGACAACAACAAACCCGGCGGCGGCTAAAATAGCTGGGCTGCGACCTTGCCAACCGCGAGTAATCCGAGAGTGGAGATAAGCAGCAAATACGAGCCAAGTAATCAAAGCCCAAGTTTCTTTAGGGTCCCAACTCCAGTAAGATCCCCATGCTTCATTTGCCCAAACTCCACCAGCAATAATTCCAATTGTGAGTAAGGGAAATCCTAGCCCAATAATGCGGTAGCTAATATTATCCAAAGTTTCCGCAAGGCTAAGGCGTTGGGGCGAGAGAGGTTCAGCTACGGCTTCGGTAGTAGTAGCTAAGTTAAGAACGGCGGTACTACCATTACCGTTGTACTCCGTTAAATTCATCGCTGGTTCTTGGGTTGCCACGTCTGTAGCTCGGTGCAAGCGATAGCCACCCGTACCAACCGAACTACCCCGCAACTCTATATTTGCACCGCGAGTAATAATTAAAAAGGCGATCGCAAGTAACGACCCCACCATTAAGGCTGAATAACTCAACATCATGACGCTGACGTGCATCATCAACCAATTTGATTTGAGGGCGGGGACTAAAGGTTCGGAGTTTTGCATCTGAGAAGGCAAAGTTAAAGTCGCAAAAGCAACAATTGCCATAGCGACAGGCGCAGTTGCCACACCTACCAAACGGCTGCGGCTGTTGTTTTCTGCCAAAAAGTGAATGGTAGTAATTCCCCAAGCTAGAAAAAACAACGATTCGTACAAATTACTTAAGGGAAAGTAGCCTGCTTCTATCCATCTTGCGCCTAATAGAGTTGCCATACATAAGTTGGCGATCGCCATTCCCGCAGTTCCCAAAGCAGGTAAATAGCGCAATTGAGGAAAAGCTGCCCCAACCCAGTAAATTAACATAGTGGCAAATAACACGGCAAAAGCTGCGTTATCTAGCCAGTTCTGGAGGGAAACCAAATTCATATAGTGTTCTCCGCGTCGCTTTAAGCTGAAAATTTACTGCTGCTACCATCGATCCTAACTGCAACAGTGCAGTACCAATTTAAGTTTAGAGAGTTTGGTGTCCAAAGTTGAACTTATCGCATTTTTAGGGTGACGGTAATGGCAGCGAACTAGGACTGGGTAAAGGTTTAGGATTGCCAGCTTTATTAAGCGCTACAAAAATGTCATAGCGAATACTGTGGCGACTTTTTACCGCCGTTGTCACTCCAATCGAACGTACTGCCTCTAAGACAATTGGTTGATTGGGAATAATTTGCGGTAGCGGCAAGTTTTTGAATGTTCTATTGATATTTAAGAAAAACTGCCCGTTATTAGGGCTAAGTTCAGAGGGTACGGCTTTTTGGAATTGCTCGGTACTAGCTAAATTGACCGAAGGTTGAGGAATAATTTTCTCTGCTAAGGGTGCGCCGAGGGTAAAAAAAGCAACATTGCCCTCCAACCAACCGTGAGTTGCAGTGAGCGTACCGTAAGGAGCAATCCAGTTAGTAACGGGTTTGCCTGCAACTTGCGCTTCTTGAATTTTGAATTGATACTGACTGCTAATTACTTTGTCTATTTCCTGAAAGGCTTTTTTAGCTTTGTCTGCATCTTTTGCTTGCACCATAAACGCTAAAGATAAAGCAAAATCATTGGGTGCAGCATTGGCTTTTGTCGTTGCTGGAATTACGGCTAAAGAAAATTCTCCATCCATCCAACTGAGCAAGTCTTCGTCTAGATCTAGCCCGATAGTATTTTTTATACCAGCTCGTAAGTTTTCTGGGGGAACAGGCGTTAGAGGGTTAGTTTTTACCGATCGCAAGTAGTCTAGCCACAATTGTTGTAAGTTTCCCCCCGATACCATCATCAAAGTTTCTGGTGGTAAAAGGCTCTGCATTTTTCCAGCATTATTTTGAACTAAATGGACGCGATCGCTATTTGGTTTCAACCACGATGTACTTTTTAGTCCAATCCCTTCTGGTTCTAAGTTAATAGTTGTAGCTAACCCTTGGTTTTGTTGGAGTTGGGCAAGTTGGGGCGATAGTTTTGTGGGATTGCTACTTACTAGCCGAGCGGCGGCGGGGATATTGACATATACTTGGGCAAAGCGGTCTTTTTGGTCAATTTCCCCAAATTGTTCGCTAAAACCAGGCATTTTGACTAGAGAATTTTGCCCAAGGTAGGTATCAATTGCTCGTTCGGTTGCTTTGGGATGATCGCTAATTACCAAAAAACGGTTGTCTAGTATAGTTGCTGAGTAATTTTGAGTTGCCTTGATTTGGATGCCTTTGTAAGCGCGATCGCTTGTCTTACCTTGAGTAACTGGTTTTGATAGTAACCGCGCCGCAAGGTCGGGTTTAGCAATTGGCAATACAATGACTATCGATTGTTGTTTTGATGATACTTGTGGCGCTACTACAGCTAAAGTAACTTCTTTACCGACCCAAGGCTGGATATCTTGCTGATAATTGTAACCATTGGCGGTTAGGACGCGATCGCGCAGTTCTACTAAGTAATTGTCTAAGATGACTTGGGTTTGAGAGGTTCCAAATTCTCGCAATTGCTGCCATTTGCTCGGTTCTGTAGACGCAGAAACTGTAAGTAAGGCATCTTGAGGAATAACGTTTGCGCCCAGAGGCAATTGGTCTAATTGTTGAGGCTGAATCAATAGCCAGTAAGCAGCTATACCACCACCAACTAGCAAGCTAGTTGCTAATATTGGCAGCAGCAATTTATTGTTCTTAGTCATTGATTAAAAATAGTTGTAAACAATCTAGGCAATACGCTATTGCTAGATGCTAACTAAAAATTTAGATACAAATTAAATTTTTATAGACTTGGAGAAGGAAGGCGATCGCATTCTTTCTCTCCGCAACTTCAAAATTTAACCAAAGCGTCCACTTACATACTGTTGAGTTGATTCTTCTTTAGGATTTTGGAAAATTGTTTCTGTTCTGTCATACTCTACCAAATAGCCCATTCTCCCTCCTTTTTCCGTCGCTTCGGCATTGAAAAAGGCTGTCTTATCTGATACTCGTGAAGCTTGCTGCATATTGTGGGTAACGATGATGATAGTATATCGTTCCTTAAGTTGTTGGATCAGTTCTTCAATGCGGAGGGTAGAGATTGGGTCAAGGGCTGAAGCCGGCTCATCCATTAGAATCACTTCTGGTTCGATTGCTAAGGCACGAGCAATACATAGCCTCTGCTGTTGACCGCCGGAAAGAGCTAAACCGCTATCTCTAAGTTTGTCTTTAACTTCATCCCACACAGCTGCTTGACGGAGCGAACTTTCAACCAGTTCATCCATGTTACCCTGATAGCCGTTGATCCGCGCACCGAAAGCTATATTTTCATAAATTGATTTAGGAAAGGGATTGGGTTTTTGAAACACCATACCAACGCGTCGGCGGACATCCTCAATTTTGCGATCAAATTTTTTATCGTAAAGGTTTTCTCCCCGAAATGTGATTTTACCTTCTACCCTTGCTCCTGGAATTAGATCGTTTAAACGGTTAAAACACCTCAAAATTGTACTTTTTCCACAACCAGAAGGACCGATGAAAGCTGTTACATGATTTGGCTCAATATCTAAAAAAACATCTTTTACTGCTAAAAAAGAACCATAGAAAACTGACACGTTCTCAGCCCGTAAGATCGCTTCAGATGTAGCAGTTGATGAATTAGATTTTTTAAGTGCGTCAAATTTCATAGTTTTATAAAGACTTAAAGTTCAATTATTTGTAATTCCGTGCTAGGGCTATTAGGCTACATTAGTCATTTTAACTATTGACCTAATTACTAGCGATTTTTCTGGAATTTGTTTCGTAAGAAAATTGCTGTCCCATTCATTAGCAACAACACCACCATCAAAACAATGATGCCAGCAGCCGCATTATTATGAAAGTCTGTTTGAGGACGAGAAACCCAATTAAAAATTTGGATTGGCAAGGCGGTGAATGGGCTTTGCAAGCCTTCTAGAGAGAACCTAGGTAGAAAAGCAATATATGTCAAAGCTCCAATTGTGATTAAGGGAGCCGTTTCCCCAATTGCCCGCGACAGCGCCAAAATTGTGCCAGTTAAAATACCAGGTAAAGCCAGAGGAAAAATATGCTCCCGAATAACTTGCCAGCGCGTTGCACCTAGGGCAAAGCCAGCTTGACGCAAACTACTAGGAACTGAACGTAGAGCTTCGCGAGTAGCAATAATAATAATTGGCAAAATTAACAAGCTCAGAGTCAATCCTCCGGTTAAAACACTCCGCCCCTTAGTAATTGGTTCTAGCCACCGCACAAAAACTTGCAAACCTAACAAACCATAAATAATTGAAGGTACAGCCGCTAAGTTAGCAATGTTAACTTCAATGATTCTGGTAAAAAAGTTATCAGTAGCGTACTCTTCCAAAAAGATACCTGCACCAACTCCCAGAGGGAAAGATAACAAACCTGTAACCGCTAATAGCCAGATGCTACCTACTAGCGCTGACAAAATTCCGGCTTGCTCTGGAAAGCGAGAAGGATAGCTGTTAAGAAATGACCAACTTAAAACGGGAATACCGTCAGTAAACACATCGAACAGTAAAATAGCTAGTACAATTAAACCAATAAAGGTAGCAACCCAAGTAAGTATCGCAAAGACCTTATCAAAATTGTAGCGAGTGGGCAGAGAAACATTAAACCGTTTATCTGTTTTGGACGGATTAAGAGGTTGCGGCTCTTGTATGGTCATTCGTATTTCTCCCGGAAACGGCGGACAAACCAAAAGCTAAAAATATTTAAGACCAGAGTTATTAAGAACAAGGTCATACCAACTACAAAAATTGTTTTGTACGCTAGTGAACCTGCTGGAGTATCCCCCAAACTAACCTGGACTATATAAGCTGTCATCGTCTGGACAGGTACGAGTGGGTTGAGGCTCAAAGTTGGGTTTTGTCCTGCGGCAAGAGTCACAATCATTGTCTCGCCGACCGCCCTAGAAACTGCCAATACAAAAGAAGCAACTATCCCGGAAAGTGCTGCGGGTAGAACAACCCCGATGATAGCTTCACGTTTAGTCGAGCCAAGGGCATAAGCCCCTTCTCGTAGGCTACGCGGTACAGCGTATATTGCATCTTCGCTTAGAGATGCTACAAGCGGAATAGTTGATACTCCTAATACAAGCCCCGCACTCAAGGCATTAAACCCCTGTAAACCAGGAATAAAACTTTGGAGAAATGGTGTGACTAAGAGCAAGGCAAAGTAACCAAAAACAACTGATGGAACTCCTGCCAAAATCTCCAGAGCAGGTTTTAGCCAGCTACGGGTTTTGGAGGAAGCATACTCGCTTAGGCAAACTGCGGCTAATAAACCTAGAGGCAAAGCAACTGCGATCGCAATAATGGAAGTCAAAAAAGTAGCACTAAGTAATACTAAAATACCAAATTGAGCATTACTAAATAGTGGTGTCCACTGCCTGTCTGTAAGAAACTGCCAGAGAGAAACGTCCTTAAAAAATTCTAAGGTCTCAAATATCAGTGTTAGAACAATGCCGATGGTCGTTGCTACTGAGATAAACGCAAACGTTGCAAAAAGTGCTTTTACTCCTTGTTCCACCCATTTATTCAAACTACGATTTGGTTGCCATAAGTTAGAATTAGGCACTTGAGGAGATGACAAATTAATACTCCTTAATTAGAAACACATTTGTTAATTAATATACCGGGTCAGAATTTTAATACTGACCTCGGAATAAAATTAGTGCAAGCTTTAAGACTCTTTTCTTAAAAGGTCTTCCAACTTGACACCAGTCTGAGAACCTTCGCCCCCAAATACTGAACCAGGTGTACCCTTCTCTAATCTTGCCTGAACTGCTTCAAGGGTACTATTTGGTAGAGGAACGTAGCCAACTTGTTCTACTAGCTTTGCGTTCTCCGGTGCAATGTAAAAATCCGTAAAAGCTTTAACTTCTGGGCGATCTATTGCACTCTTTTTGACGTAGATAAACTCTGGACGAGATAAAGGCTGATAAGTCCCATCAGCAATGGTTGTTGGGCTTGGCTCGACACAACCTTGACCGTTATCAATACCAACAAGCTTCAGCTTATCCTTGTTTTCTGAATAATAAGCATAACCAAAAAAGCCCAATCCATTTTGATCGGCAGAAACGCCTTGTACCAAAGTATTGTCATCTTCACTAGCTGTAAAATCTCCTCTACTTTCCCCTTCCTTACCTACAACGGCATTCGTGAAGTAGTCGTAAGTACCAGAGTCCGTACCAGCCCCATAAAGTCCCAATCGCGCATCGGGGAAGCCGGGACGAATTTGGTTCCAATTAGTTATTTTACCTTGGGCTGCTGGTTCCCACATCGTTTTGAGTTCTTGAACTGTTAGGCATTCTACAAAGTCATTTTTAGGATTGACTACGACTGAGAGACCATCAAAAGCAATTGGAAGTTCAACGTATTCAACCCCACCTTTCTTGCATAGTTCTACTTCCGACGGTTTAATTGGGCGAGAAGCACCTGTGATATCGGTTTCACCCGCACAGAACTTTTTGAAGCCACCACCAGTACCAGATGAACCTACAGTCACTCGGACATTAGGATTAACTTTTTGGAACTCCTCAGCCATTGCTTCAGAAACAGGAAAAACTGTGCTAGAGCCATCTACGAGAACTTTGCCAGAAACATTACCCCCCCCAGTCGTTGCCGCAGGGCTAGCGCTGTTAGTGTTATCAGGAGAAGTAGTATTATTTGCTTGGTCGCTATTGCAGGCGCTCACTCCTAAAACTAGAGCAACGACAGAAGCACAAGATGCTAAACGAGTATTTCGAGAAAACATGATATTTTTGTTTTTTGACCTATATCTCTTCTGAAGCCTACACCTTGTATATAAAGCAAAGGTTAAGAAATCATTAACAGAAGGTTAATATGTCTTTTTGCAGATGTTAGTTTAACTGAAATAGACTAGCAAAAATATAAAAAAGCACCACTAAATCCAAGGCTAAAAACTAGAGTTAAAAACACAACAATACCGAAATGGGTATGTAAGATTTGTGTGCAAAATTTATCCGTAAAAACTAAGGACAAGTCAATATCATAGGTATTACTAGAGCGATTAAAGACAACTGCGACATAATAATTGCGTTGGTTCCCCTCTACAGTGTTAAAATTCCAAAATCCAATTATAAAACTAACTGGGGATGTTTGTGGTTCAAGCACCGCCTTTAAAAGAGTGTAGCTTCATCCTTTCTGATGACAAGTCTGCCTTACCATTGAAAGAAAGGTTGCTCTATCTGGCTGACCAGATAGTTGGTGGAGGCTATATAGAGCGAGAAACAGCGATCGCCCTTACCCAGATAGAAGGTAAAGAAAACATCTTACTGCTCTGTGCCGCCGCCGATCGCGTCCGTCAAGCCTGCTGCGGTAATACGGTAGATTTGTGCAGTATTATCAACGTAAAATCGGGCAATTGCTCGGAAAATTGCGGTTTTTGCTCCCAATCAGCCCATCATCAAGGCAATGATTCCCCCGTTTATGGATTAAAGTCTAGCGAGGAAATTCTAGCTCAAGCCAAAGCCGCCGAAGCCGCCGGAGCAAAACGTTTTTGCTTAGTAAGTCAAGGGCGCGGACCTAAGTACAGCAGCCCCAAGTCTACAGAGTTCGAGCAAATTTTAGCTACCGTAGAGCAAATTATTGCCGAGACAAATATTAAGCCCTGTTGCGCTTTAGGAGAAGTTACCCCCGAACAAGCTCAAGCTTTAAAAGCTGCGGGGGTAACGCGCTACAATCACAACTTGGAAGCTTCAGAAAGCTTTTTTCCGAATATTGTCACAACTCATAGTTGGCGCGATCGCGTAGCCACGATCAAAAACCTCAAAACCGCAGGCATCCAAGCCTGTACGGGAGGAATTATGGGGCTGGGCGAAAGCTGGGAAGATAGGGTTGATTTGGCTTTAGCATTACGAGAATTAGAAGTTGAATCTGTACCCTTAAACTTACTTAATCCCCGTGCAGGCACGCCACTAAGCCATGTATCTAAACTAGATCCTTACGACGCATTGAAAGCGATCGCTATTTTTCGTCTCATCTTACCTCAGCAAATTTTACGCTATGCTGGCGGTCGCGAGGCGGTAATGGGCGAACTTCAGGCAATGGGCTTAAAAGCCGGGATCAATGCTATGCTTGTCGGTCATTACCTCACAACTATGGGACAGCCCCCAGAACAAGACCAGTCAATGCTTAAAGAGCTTGGGCTTAAAGGTGGTGAAGCACCAATTCCTGGTGAATGGTTCCGCGAGGAAATAAAAAGATGAGATTGTTCTTTATCCCCCTTGTGTCGTCAAAACCGTGACTGCTCCCAATCAAATAATGTGGGCTTTTATCGGCTTACTCCTAACTATTGGCGGTACTTTTCTAGATGCCTACGTTACCAGTTCGCCCCTGAACTGGACTGATAGCGGTGTGCAAACTTTATCATTGGGCATCAGCTATCAAATTGGTGCAGTCTTGCTAGTAGGTTGTTTGGGTGGTAAAAATGCTGGGGCAATCTCCCAAATTGCTTATTTACTGCTTGGTTTAACTTGGCTGCCTGTATTTTCTCAAGGCGGTGGTGTTGACTATCTCAAACAACCTTACTTTGGTTACATACTAGGGTTTATTCCTGGTGCGTGGGCTTGTGGTTTTCTAGCATTCAAAACTCAACCAAAATTAGAATCCCTTGCTTTTAGTTGCTTATTTGGCTTATTGGCAGTTCATATCACAGGATTAGGCTATTTAATTTTTAGTCATACTCTTAACTGGGTAAATTCTCAGTTACCTTTATTACAGTTAGCTCTCAAATATTCTTTATATCCTTTACCAGGACAGCTAGTAATAGTTTGTGCAGTTACAGTTTTAGCCTATGGGTTAAGACACTTAATGTTTTACTAAAAAAAGCTTGCTACCTATAGTTATCCTTGGTTTTACTTGTAACGGTTCCAATCTAAAACTTAAACTTTTTATGCGGTTTTCACAAACTATTATGCGTTTTAAAAATAGTATTTTTTGGATTGCGGCTACTATTAGTTTTTGCTTAGACCAAGCTACTAAGTATTGGATAGTCCAAAATTTTAATTTATTGGAAACACAGCCTATAATACCTGGAGTATTTCATTTTACCTATGTTAGAAACACTGGCGCAGCTTTTAGTCTTTTGACGGGCAAAGCCGATATACTGCGCTGGTTGTCTTTACTTGTAAGCTTAGGTTTAATGGCATTTGCCTTATTTGGTGGCAAGCTAAAAAAGCTCGAACAGATAAGCTACGGCTTGCTTTTAGGTGGAGCAATGGGAAATGGTATTGATAGATTTATTTTTGGTAGCGTTGTAGATTTTATAGATTTTCGCTTAATTAGGTTTGCTGTATTTAATTTAGCGGATGTGTCTATTAATCTGGGAATTGTTTGTTGGCTGATTGATAGTTTTTATAAGCCAAAATCTGATCGCAATTCTCGTCTTTAACTTATTAAGTATCAAGCTTTAAAAAATATAGTGCCTAGATAGATCTTATCTATCTAGGCAGTAAAGCGTAAACTAAAGTTCAAAAAATTGTCACTTTAGTTTACTAGGGAGTAGTAGGTGGTGGACTTCCTTCGGGAGTTGTGCCATTACCAGCACCGCCAGGAACACCAGGAGATGTTGTATCTGTTGGTGGAATTCCAGAGTCTGCTGGTGGCATTGATGGATTCTCTATAGTATTACCAGCACCGCCAGGAACACCAGGAGATGTTGTATCTGTTGGTGGAATTCCAGAGTCTGCTGGTGGCATTGATGGATTCTCTATAGTATTACCAGCACCACCAGGGACACCAGGAGATGTTGTATCTGTCGGTGGAGTGTCGTTAGTCCCAGGGGCTGTGGGGTTTGGAGACGGAACAGTTGTGGGAGTACCAGTTGTTCCCATCGGTGGCGTTGGAGTCGAGCTAGTCGTACCACCGGGACAACGGGAATTGAGCGGAAAACGCTCGCACAGAATTTTAAAGCCTTCTGGGGAAAGATAAATTTCTGGAGTTTTAGTCTCAGTACTGGTTTGGGCTGAAGCAACGCTACCAGTTACTGCCAATGCAAATGTTGTGCAAATGATGGTTAAATATTTTGCCTTCACACCAATTAACCTCAATTAAGCTTTCCGAACATTAGAACAAAGGATAGACTCACAAAAATCTACCTTGATGTATATGTCTAATTTGAGCTAATGTGCTTATAAAAATCTTAAATCGGTGAAATTTAGACCACAAACTGGTTGTACAGCTTAGAAGTAAAATGGATTTAAAGCGAAATTTTATATACTTAATTTTTGAATTGTAAAATCTATAACTAAGTAATTGCAAATTATGAGTCCTCCCCAGCCTCCTGTAAAACCGCAAACATTTGTAGGGCAAGTAACCCAAGCAGTACAAACAATTCAAGCAAAAGTGAATTTTCAAGCACTAGCGCTCAATCCCAAAGCTAGAGTACCCAAACTATGGATACAGGAGGCAGGATCTGATAAAGCAGAAGTTTATCCACTACTAGGCGATCGCTATTTACTCGGTCGCAGTTCCAAGTCTTGCGATATAGTTGTCCGCAATCCAGTGGTTAGTCAGGTGCATCTATCTTTGTCGCGGGATGCCAAAAATCGGACTTCGCCTTTTGTAATTAAAGATGAAAATTCTACTAATGGCATCTACCAAGGGAAACACCGGGTCGAAAAGTTAGCATTGCGTCACGGCGATGTATTTACCCTTGGACCCCCAGAACTTGCTGCCTCTGTAAAAGTGCAGTATGTTGATGAGCCACCTTTGTACGTTAAAGCTGCAACTTGGGGCGCTTATGGGGTAAGTGGTGTAACGGCGCTGATCGCGTTAGCTGTGGGTTTGGAATCGACAAAGTTTTCTGTCACGCCTTTGCCTACCCCAACCCAAGGACCTGTAGTTATTTATGCTCGTGACGGCGTAACGCCGTTGCGCCCGCCCCGAACTACAGCCCACGTAGATATGAAGCGCCTATCAGACTTTTCACCTTACTTACCTAGGGCGGTAGTAGCATCAGAAGACAGCCGCTTTTACTGGCACGTGGGAGTCGATCCAATTGGCATATTGCGGGCAATACTAATCAACTTGCAGGGCAAAGGCTTTCAACAAGGAGCTAGTACTGTTACTCAGCAAGTTGCTCGCAGTTTGTTTCGAGACTACGTAGGGGCAGAGGATTCCTTGGGGCGCAAGCTGAAAGAGGCGGTAGTCGCCCTAAAGCTAGAGACGTTTTACAGTAAAGATTTTCTGCTACTAACTTACTTAAATCGAATTTATGTAGGCTCAGATACTTACGGCTTTGAGGATGCTTCGCGTTACTACTTCGATCGCGCTGCCAAAGATTTAACATTGGCGCAATCGGCAACTTTGGTAGGAATTTTACCTGCGCCTAACGCTTTTGATTTGTGTGGCGATAGTGATGGCTTAAAAGCAGTTGGCTACCGCAATCGGGTGATAGCAAGAATGCTAGAGCAAGGCTTTATCAGTCAAGATGAAGCAAATAGAGCTAGGCGATCGCCCATTGAGGTTAGCCGCAAAGTCTGCGAACAGCAAGCAAATACCATTGCTCCCTATTTTTATGCGTCGGTATTTCAAGAACTGCAACGTTTATTAGGCAAAGACTTAGCAAACGAAGGCAATTTTATTATCGAAACGCAGTTAGACCCCAAAATGCAAGCACAAGCAGAATCAGCTTTGGGTAATACAGTGAGTAATGCTGGCGGTAGCTATGGCTTTTCCCAAGGAGCGGTGGTGACTCTCGATGCCAGCACTGGGGGAGTAAGGGCGCTAGTTGGTGGTACAAGTTACCGTGGAAGTCAGTTCAATCGTGCTATTCAAGCAAAGCGTCAACCAGGTTCAACCTTTAAGCTATTTACTTATACCTCAGCCATTGAGCAAGGAATTTCCCCAGGCAAAGTTTATTCTTGTGCGCCACTCAGTTGGAGGGGACAAGGATATCGCGGTTGCGAACGCTCTAGCGGTAGCGTAGACATGGCAACGGGACTTGCACTATCGGAAAATGCGATCGCGTTGCGGGTAGCTCAAGATGTGGGGCTAGACAAAGTAGTCAACATGGCGACGCGACTAGGTGTTACTTCACCCCTCAATCCCGTACCAGGTTTAGTATTGGGGCAAAGTGAAGTCAACGTGTTGGAAATGACTGGAGCTTTTGCCGCGATTTCTAATCATGGCAAATGGAATCGCGCTCATTTAATTAGCCGGATTCTCGACAGCAGCGATTGCACAAATCGTGAGGACTTGAAAACTTGCCGGGTTATTTATGATTTTGACCAAACTGCTAATGCTGACGTGCAGGTGCTGTCACCCCAAGTAGCAGATACGATGACAGGGATGTTACGAGGAGTAGTTGAGCGCGGTACAGGTAGAAGCGCAGCTATTGGTTTTGGAGAAGCGGGTAAAACGGGTACTACGAATAACAACGTAGATTTGTGGTTTATTGGGTTTATTCCTAGTCAGCAAATTGTCACTGGCGTTTGGCTTGGAAATGACAATAATTCGCCAACCTCTGGTAGTAGCGCTCAAGCTGCTCGGTTATGGAGTAGTTATATGCGAAATGTTGTACCGTAGAAGGGGATTTTTTGCAAAAATCCAAATTAATGACTCGTTCCACCGATAATTTTAGACTCAAGCCCAAGGGGGGAAAGCGATCGCCAAAGCAATAAATTAGCGATCCTGTCCAAAAGTGACATCCCAAGCGATTTGCTATTTGTTTGCAGTCCAGTTAGTAATCTGCAACTTTTTATCTTTAGCAAATACTACCTTGTACTGAGCTACAGGCTGAGGAGTAGGGCTTGGGGTAGGGCTGCTAGGAGTTAGCAAGGTTCGTAAGGGGGTTTGTTCAATTTGGTCGCTAGAGGCGGCATCAATCCCCTTATAACCAACGATCGCGCCTTGAGGCGATACAACAACTTGATAGCTTAAGTCTTGAGTGAGATTCCGCGTTTTCCAGGCTGAGTCTAGCTGTTTAAAAAGCTGCTGATTTAAAGTTGATAACTGCCCTGGATCGGTAATTTCTGGAGCTTGAGCCGTGTTCGATTGACTGCTAGACTGCGATGCAGGCTTGGGTGGTTGCACTTCGGGGATAGGAACTAAGAAAAACGCGATCGCAGCTAAGGCTAAACTCGATACTCCCAAAGCGGCGGGGACAGCTTGTTTTGCTACATCTTGGCGGGAAGTAACGTAGCGCTTAGAAATTGGACTTATTTTTAGCGATAAATCGGGCAAAGTGCGACTATCTGCCAATAATTGATCTACCGCTTCTACTAAATCGAACAACTGTACTGTTGTTAAATCGATCTTAACTGGCTCAAGGGCAGATTCAGATTGAGGGGTAGAACGGACAATCAATTGATGCCGATGATTGGCTAATTTGTGCAACTGTACCAATTCTGGCTCTTGGTTTTGAGTTCTACGATAGGGAACTTTACTCAAAAATTCTTGGGTATAACCGCTTGCTGACTTGACCAAACTTTCTAAAAAATCTCGTCCGCCACTTAATGGAGGTTGCTGAGAATTAGGAAAATGACATTCAACATTAACTAACATTGATAGGACTGGTCTGCCGTCGGTAGATGAAACTGTTGTTGCTATTGCATCCAAACCCTCTACCAGTAATACGCAGCTTGGCAAGCTGTACTTGCGTTGAATGGTCGTCATTCTACTTCCCCATCAAACAAACTAATCCAAAACCGTTGCATTCCCGATGTTCCCGTACAAAACAGCAATTGTTCTAACAAACTTACAGCTAGTTCGTCCGACTTCTCTTTGCTGTAATAAGCGATCGCTCCCGAACGTCGAGGATTCATGCGACTTTTGAAATGAACTTGAAAACGCTCTAAATAATTTGCCAGCCGTAAATTTTGTTCTAAAGGAATCTGCTTGTCGCTCATTTGCTGATAGGCGATCAATAACTGACGAATTACTACCGTTAACCGCCGCGCTAGATAGCAAGCAACGATCGCCAAAGATTTTGCTTCAACCAAGCTCAAAGGGCGACGAGTATGCGCTCTCCTTAGAGGGTTGGTACTGCGCATCCGCCATAAGTTTACGCGATTTTTGATAATATCTGTTAGTTCTAATTCACGCGCTAATCCCAAAATGGCTTCGGAGCCTCCAAGCTCCAAAGCTTCAATTGCTAGTAAAATTAAGTCAAGTTGTAATCTAGTTCTTTGCGGACACGCTCTTTCTTCGACAGATGGATTAGGTAAACTGTCTAAAATTAATGGCAGTGATTCAACGGGTGTATCTAATGGCTGGACGCTCACAAAAGCATTTTTCCTTACAAACTGGGCGGGTGCATAGGCTATTTGCCAACAAATATATTTAAGCCAAATTTTTAGTTATTATTGCCAACTTTGGCGAGATAATGAACTAATTTTACGCAGTTGACTAAACTATGGTAGTTTCTGGTTCCTACTTCCGGTTTTTCAATCGGAAAATTTAGCTTGCATGAGAGATGACAAAAGGTCGCCTATCTTGCTATCGACGGGAGAATTATCGGGAACAAAGCAATAATCATCAATAAAAATGCGATTATCAAAACAATCTAACTATGATAGTGTACGATTTTTTCGATACTCTCTATTTTTAGAGATAGCAATTTTTATAATGCCAACAGCCTTATGGATTTGAAGTTACTTGTTCGCGATATTCCTGATTTTCCCAAGCCCGGAATTATGTTCCGAGATATTACTACGTTACTTAGCAATCCTGTTGGATTGCGCCATACCATCGACAGTTTAGCGGAAAAAACCGCAACTCTTGGGTTAAATGCTGACTATATTATCGGGATGGAGTCGCGGGGCTTTATTATTGGTGCGCCGTTAGCTTATAAGTTGGCAGTAGGATTTATCCCTGTCCGTAAACCTGGTAAATTGCCTGGCGCTGTGCATTCAGTTGAGTACGATCTGGAGTACGGTACTGATTGCTTAGAGGTACATCAAGATGCTTTAAAGCCTGGAAGTAAAGTATTAATTATTGACGACTTGATTGCGACAGGAGGAACAGCAAGCGCTACAGCACAGTTGGTGCAAAAAATCGGCTGCGAATTGGTTGGGTTTGGCTTTATTATCGAGTTGAAAGATTTGGGCGGACGCGATCGCTTACCATCGGTTCCTATTGTGTCGTTGATAGAATACTAGCTAAAAAGCGTTGAATATAAATATGACTTCTAGTAAGGTTTCTTTGACGACGGCGGGAGATTGGCTAACGAGGTTTTTTACAGGCGAAACTTTTGTTTACATAATTAAACGAGTATTGCAGGCACTATTGACCTTATTGCTGGCATCAGCGCTGTCGTTTTTTATTATCCAGTTAGCGCCAGGGGATTATTTAAGTACATTAAAAACAAACCCCAAGATTTCCCCAGAGCGAATTGAGGAACTGCGCGTACAATTTGGCTTAGGTTTACCGTGGATAGAGCAATACAAGCGCTGGCTATGGCAAGTAGTTACTAAAGGTAACTTCGGACAGAGTTTTGTCTATCAGCGCTCGGTAGCATCTCTATTGTGGGAACGCATACCGCCGACACTCTTACTTGCAATTTCATCACTAATTCTAACTTGGGCGATCGCTATTCCTTTGGGTATTGTTGCTGCCGTTAAACAAAATCGTCCTATAGACCGCATTCTTCAGGTTATTAGCTACACTGGGCAAGGCTTTCCCAGTTTTATCACGGCTTTGTTGCTATTAATTTTGGCACAAAATATTTCCCCCTTATTTCCAGTGGGAGATATGACAAGCATAAATCATGACGATTTGTCACCAGTTGGTAAGTTTTTGGATATTGCTTGGCACATGATTCTCCCCACGATTGCTTTAAGCGTTACTAGTTTTGCTGGGTTGCAGCGTATTACTCGCGGTGAATTGTTGGATGTATTGCGTCAAGATTATATTCAAACAGCAAGAGCTAAAGGACTACCCGAAAACAGAGTGATCTACGTTCATGCGCTGCGCAATGCGGTTAATCCTTTGATTACGCTGTTGGGTTTTGAGCTAGCGAGTTTGCTAAGCGGGGCATTTATTGCTGAATTTTTCTTTAATTGGCCTGGTTTAGGGCGATTAATTTTACAAGCGGTAACGGCTCAAGATCTTTATGTGGTCATGGCAAGCTTGGTTATGGGTGCTGTCATGCTAATTGTTGGTAACTTACTTGCAGATTTGCTGCTCAAATTTGTCGATCCGAGAATTCGCTTAGACAATATAAATTAATAATTTTCCAACTAAAAGCTATTTAATTTTTGGTATTATATGTTTTCGCAAGTTTATTATCTGCTGCGCTCTAGAGCGGATGGCAGTTATCTTGTTGCCCGCTTAGATAATGAAGAAAGAAAGCCTAAAACTTTTAATTATTTATTAATATTTAATGAGAGCTTTGATGCTTTGAGTTACCTGAATACTCATGGCAACGATATCCGCGCCAGCTTTGCTGTAGAATCCATCCCTGGTAGTCAATTAGGAAATTTGCTTCAGAGATGGAGTTTCAAAGGTGTAGGAATTGTTCAAGACCCGATATTACCAAAAATCGATTTTTTAGCCAGAAATTGAATGTTTTTGGCGTATATGCGTCAAAAATGAGATGTATTATATCTGTCTTGATGTAGATGTAGTAAAAGCGACAGTTTGAGTTAATAGACAATATAAATAATTGTTCTAGTTTTGCTGGGTTTCACCAAGATAACAATAAATTAGTTAGTGGCTCAATAAAAGTTTGAATAATTTCTATCACCAGGAGAAAGTTGGTATGCGTATCCGCTTCAATATGTCCGCACTACGTCCAGTTCGTTTTTTGGTAGCTGCCTGTATTTGCGCCTTGCTATTGCTCTCGAATGCTTTTCCTGTTTCAGCCGATCCTGTAAATCCTACAAGCGGTAAGTCTTCTCTTAAGCAAGGCGAAGCAAACCTTCAAAGTATTGAGAAAGAAGCCCAAAAAGCAGTTTTGAAAGATCCTTACTCTCAAGAAGAAACTACAAATAAAGCCAATCAAGGTTTGAACGAAATTCAAGGTGCTGCTGATATAGACCAAATGAGTCGTCCTGAAAACTCTCAAGATGCTATTTCTATAGAAGATAAATCAAAGAATTTTCTAGAAGCGATTACAGGTAAGAAAGACAAAAATTAAGCTCTAGCAAAAAATTCAGCAGTCGTCTGTAAATAGGGGAGTACTTTTTTCCCTACTGCCATTATGGTAGTGGGGTAATTTTTTTAAGCGGGCGGCGAGAATCGAACTCGCATCATTAGCTTGGAAGGCTAAGGTTTTACCACTAAACTACGCCCGCAATCGTTGCAGAATTACTATAGTAACATACTTTAGTCAATTATGCGCTAGTTAGATAAAAATTTTTGCCTCTGTCTAGGTCTTACGGTTGCCTGGGCGAAAAATCGTTTAGGATATTGACGAGATCTACTATTTTTTGAGAACATTGTCTTCTTCAATCGAGCGTCAGCCAACAGAAGATCGTCAATCTGAGTCCTACTTGCAAATTCGGGCTGCTCAACTTGAAGATGCAAGCGTCATAGCAGAAATTCTTGCCGATAGTTTTCACTCTAAAGAAGGAATGCTAGGCTGGGCTTATCCGTTGCTACGTTTAGGAATTTACGAAGATGTGCGCAGTCGCCTGCGCGCTGGTGCTGCTCATCATGCTTGCTTAGTAGCAGCTAGTGGGATAGCTAAAAAAGTAGATCCAGCTGGAAAAATTTGCAGGATAGAGGAAGTTTTGACTGGCACTTTAGAAATATCCGTACGTCCAAGTAGCGTACCTTGGGGTAGTAACTATTTACGTTATCCTTATTTATCAAATTTAGCTGTGCGCCCAAGCGATCGCCGTCAGGGAATTGCAGGACAACTATTGCTAAATTGCGAGCTAGTTGTTCTAGGATGGGGCTTTCATGATATTTATCTGCACGTGTTAGAAAATAATTATCAAGCCCGGCAGCTATATTTCAAGCTAGGTTATCGATTGCATCAAATTGATAGTAGTTGGAGCAACCGCATTCTAGGACGACCACAACAAATATTGTTACACAAGCATCTGCCTTAACGAAGGTTAATTTTCAATGTCAGACTCACTAAATCTGCTTAAAGTTAGGGTGCATATTATTCTATTTGAGCTAACTTTAATTTTCGTTTATGATAGTAAGTAAACAAATCTTTTTTTATTTGCTTAGTGGCATTTAGTAATCAATGTTACAAACTGATTTTTTAAAATAAAGCAGCTTTTTTTCTGCTTGTTATTGTTAGGCTTATGTTAACTACTTTACAAAAAATTTACACTTCTTTTAACTAATCTTTACTAAGACTTCAAACTCTCGCAAATTAGTTTGACTAAATGCAATAAGATAGATATAACTCGCGTTCAAAGACTAATCTTTTTTATTAACTAGATAGTCTAAAGTGGTAAAGGAAAATTAAAAATTTGATTTTCTTTGTGGCTGTTCGTCATGCCTAAACTTACAGGAAACCAGATGGATAGCGAAACTAATCAGCGCTATCAAGTGGCGATAGCACTAGCTGATTTAGCTGCCAAAAGTATTTGTATCGCTAGTTCTTTTGGCGCTAGTGAGATGATAAATTCTAGTGAAGAAAAAAATGCTTCAGAAATAGTAAAAAGGCTTCATAGCGGACAGGTGCTAGTGGTCAACAGTCGTCGTCGCAACGGCTTGATTCTCTACAAAGATTTTCATGCTGAGTTTGCAGGTCCAGGAGCCGCCGTAGGCAGCATTTACGATCTTGATTGTAGATTAGCTGTGCCAGTAGGAAATCTCTCTTTGTTATCTCCTGATTCTCATGAGGAGAGGCAAAAAGCCTATCTAATCAGGCGGCAGTGGATTCGCTTGATGAAGCAGATTACTGAGAAGCCAGCTTCACAGCAACGAGTGCAAAAGATTTTGGAACAGTTCGAGCAATATTTTGATTTGGAAACAGTGGCGCAATTGCCTGATGAAGCATTTGCTTTATTAGTTGGCGTATTGCCACAAACGGTGAGTGCAGTACGCCGTTCTTATAGTAGTTTTAATGGGCAAAAAAAGTAAATCTAGTAGCTCTAGATAAGATTGGACAAGGCGGCTTGAATACGGTCTAAAGTACGCTGGTTTTCGTCTGGGCTGCCTACCGTAATTCTCAATCCATTGCCAAGATTACGCACTAGAGTACCACTAGCCTTCAATTGTTCGCTAACTAAATTTAATAGTTCTTTTGGTTGTGGGGCGTTTGTTTTAATCTGGACATAAATAAAGTTAGCGTCACTTTCCCAAACTTGTAAGCTTGGTTGTTGAGCTAAACCATAAGTCAATTTAACTCGTTCCGTTAGTAATTGGGGAATTACATTTAGCAACAGTTGCCTTTGTTGGAGGGCAATTAGAGCGGCGGCTAAGGAGAAAGTAGGCAGATTGTAAGGTAGGCGGATTTTTTCAAGAGCAGAAATCGCCTCTGGGTGTCCAACAGCATAACCAACGCGATGGGCGGCTAATCTAAACGCTTTAGAAAATGTCCTTAATATTAGCCAGTTAGAACGTTGTGCTAGTTGGCTAACCAAAGTATTTTGGCTAAATTCAAAGCAAGCCTCATCAATTACTACTAAAATATGCTCTGGCAAACTTTGCAGCCAAGTTATTTCGTTAGCGGTTAAAGCGTTTCCGGTAGGAGAATTGGGATGCACCATAAAAACTACTCTAACTGGTGGATTATTAGTTTGAGTAATAGCCTCTTGAGCAGCAGCTAAATCGATTTCAAAATTCTTTGGCGATCGCTCTACGCTAATCACAGGAATGCCCAAAGTTTGAGCAAAAATTGCATATACTCCAAACGTTGGATTGGCAACTAAAACTGAGCCTTGATTTCCTACGCAGGTTGCTATGAGTATAGAGCGAATAATTTCATCGGAGCCATTGCCAACAGAGATATTAGCACCAGTAATATTAGTATGAGGCGATTCGCTGACGTATTCAGCGATTTTTGCCTTTAATTCTTCATGTCCGGCATCAGGATAGCGGTTGCTCTCGATTACTTCTTGATACATCCAAGCGAGTTTTTGCTTAAGTTCGCTAGGTAGATTGTAAGGAGATTCGTTTGTATCTAGGCGATCGCTCGTCGATTCTATCGGTTGACTTGTATTGCTACCAGGATGAGGCTTGTAGGCGCGAATTTTGTCTAAATCAGAGCGAATAAAAGGAAGCATAAGTATTAATTTTTAGGGAACTTGAATAAAATTTTGAATTTGCTGCCATTGACTCATGACATCAGCTAAAGCATGATCGCTATTTAGTTCGATTAGCTGTACCCAAGGGCGAGACGCAGCATAATTACGGCTGGCGGCGATGGGTATAACCTCATCGTGAAGACCATGCAAAATTAAGGTAGGAACTGGGCGTACTAACTGATTATCTTTGTAATTGGCAGCGTCAATGGCAAAATTGTAACTTAAAGGTAGAGGTCGCTTTTCGGCATAGTGATACACCATTAAATATTTTTCGTCTTGCCATTGTTTTAGCTGTACCTCCCCCAATTGCAGCAGCCAGTGTGATAAAAATTCAAAGGCTGGCGCAAGTAAAACCAACCTCTGAACTTGCGGCGATTTTTCTGCTATCCACGCTGCCGTTAAACCACCTAAACTTGAACCAATTAAGGTTACAGGGGCAGGAGGCGGAGGAAATTGTGCTTTTACTTGTGATATTTGGCGGGTGATTGTCAACTGCGAAAAATCCCCCTGATTTAAGTCTGGGGCTTTCAAGTCAACGGCTAATTCTGCAAAGGCTTGGCGAAAATACCTTGCTTTGGCAGAATTAGGACTAGAAGCAAAGCCATGGAGGTAGATATAATCCAATTTTTAGCGCAGGGTAACAAATTCTTCAGCAGTGGAGGGATGAATCCCGACAGTAGCATCAAAGTCTTTTTTGGTAGCACCCATATTAACAGCGATCGCAATTCCTTGAATTACCTCGGCAGAATTTTCACCCACCATATGAGCGCCTAAAATTTTGTCAGTTTTACTATCTACAACTAGCTTCACTAGAGTTTTTTCATCTTGTCCGGTAAGGCTGTGAAATAGCGGTCGAAAACGAGCGCGGTAGCAGGTGATATCATCGCCAAACTTTGCTTGAGCATCATCTTCGCTCATGCCGACAGTAGCGGCTTCAGGATTGGAAAATACCGCCGATGGTACGTTGTCATGACTAAGAGAGCGTTTGTTATGACCAAATTCTGTATCCGCAAAGGCTCTACCTTCGCCAATAGCTACAGGAGTGAGATTGATTCTATCGGTGCAATCGCCCACAGCAAAGATATTTGGCTGGGAAGTTTGGCTAAATTCGTTGACAGCGATCGCACTGCGGGTACTGTAGCCTATGCTCTCCGAGGGGGTAGAAATAACAGTAACTCCAGCATTTTCTAAACCTAGCCCATCTACATAAGGATCGCGCCCGGTTGCAGCGAGGAAAACATCAGCAGTTATTGATTCTTCTTGCGCGCCAGATAAAGTTAGTTTTAAGCCTGCGTCAACTTTTTCTATTTGTTTAACTACGGTATTCGTTAAAAACTTGATGCCGTGATGAGTCATGCCATTTTGAATTTCGTGGCGGATATCTTTATCAAATCCACGCAAAATTAAATCTTTGCGAATAATTTGTGTAACTTCCGAGCCTAATCCGCGCATAATTGAGGCAAATTCTACCCCAATATAGCCAGCGCCAATAATGGCAATATGCTTTGGCTGCTCTTTGAGGTGAAACATCTCATTAGACGTAATTGCAAGCTCTATACCTGGCAAGTCAGGCTTTACCGGACGACCACCAACCGCAATTAAAATTTTATCTGTTGTAACTTTACGCCCATCAACTTCTACAGTGTGAGGATCGATAATGGTAGCACGGCAGGGGATAAGTTCAACCCCTGCTCGTTCTAAAAAGCCAATATGCAAGTGAGACAAGCGATTTACTTCACGATCGATAACGCCCACAAAATGCTGCCAATCTAATTTGACTTCGCCTACTTGCCAACCATAACCCGCCGCATCATCAAATAGTTGGAGAAAGTGAGAACCATAAACCATCAGTTTTTTGGGAATGCAGCCGCGAATCACGCAAGTACCGCCCACCAAATCTTGCTCGGCGATCGCTACTTTTGCCCCGTAACTGGCGGCTCGTTTAGAGGCAGCAAGCCCCCCAGAACCTGCACCAATTACAAACAGATCGTAATCAAACGTCATGACTTATTGCGTCCTTTATGCTGCACTTACGTTCAATCTAACATTCGGCATTCCTTGCTGTTGTAGGATAAAGGGCAATTGCGGCATCAATTTTAATTAAAAATTAGCGAAGGAATGATTTATGGAGAATCTACCTAGTGGGGAGCGCTATCTCTATCAGCTTTTCAGCTTGATTGAAGTGGGATACTTGAAAGTAATCAATCCTCAAGGTCAAGAGTTTGGCTTTGGAGATAAAAATTCATCAGAACCACTATGTCTAATTATTCATAACCAAAGTACCTACGATCGCGTGCTAACTTTTGGAGCGATGGGATTTTGCGAGGCTTATATGGAAGGCTGGTGGGATGAAGAAAGAAGCCGCCTCAGCGAATTAATTGGACTATTTCATACTAATGGCGTGTATACCAAAGCGCGGAGCCTTGTAACGCCTGCACTGCTTGCGAGAGTTCTTACCCAACGGTTACGAACCATGCCTGTTTTGATTCAAAATAGCCGCAAAAACGTCCAGCATCACTACGACTTAGGTAACGATTTTTATCAGCATTTTCTCGATCCAACGCTGACTTATTCCTGCGGTTATCGCCTGAACGAAACCGATACTTTAGAGCAAATGCAGCTTCAAAAGTACGAATTGATTTGTCGCAAACTTGACGTGCAACCTGGAGAATCGCTGATTGATATTGGTTGTGGTTGGGGAGGAATGCTAATCTATGCGGCAGAGCATTATGGAGTAACCGGGACGGGAATTACACTGAGTTTGGAACAGGCAAAGTTAGCTATAGAGAGAATAGAGCAAAAAGGACTTAGTGATCGCATCCAAATCATTGTTAAAGACTACCGGGAAATTCAAGGGCAATACGATAAGTTTGTCAGTATTGGGATGTTTGAACACGTTGGTAAAGGTAATTTTGCCACCTTTATGAAAGCAGCATCAGACTTCTTAAAACCGCATGGAATCGGTCTACTGCATACCGTTGGTACAAATAGCACAGAAAGAAATGGCGCTTGGGTTGATAAATACATTTTTCCGGGGGCGTATGTACCGCAACTCCATGAAATAGCGCGAGAATTGATGGCAGCAAAACTGTCTGTAGCCCATTGTGAAAGTTTGAAGCCTCATTATGCTGAAACTCTCAGGCAATGGAGAAATAATTTTGCTAGTAATAGAAGCAAAATTGCTTCGCTTTCTCCAATCTATGACGAGCGGTTTTTGCGGATGTGGGATCTTTATTTGCAATCGTTTGAAGCGGGATTTAGATATGGAGGAATGCAGGTTTACCAATGCTTGTTTTATAAAGGTAAGCAATGGAGACTAGATACGCCTTTAACGTTTTCCTCTAATGTGGCTGTAACAGCAAAAAGCTAACAATTATCTGCTGCCTTAATCTTCTAGTAGCAAAAATTCCTCTCCAGTAGTAGGATGAATGCCAATAGTGGCATCAAGGTCTTGTTTAGTTATGCCTTTTCTAATTGCTACAGCTAGAGATTGAATAATATCGGCAGCATTTTCGCCCACCATATGCGCCCCTAAAATGCGACTTTTGCTGTCGGTGACTATTTTCATCATTACTTTGTCGTTCCGCGCTGTCATGCTCTCAAATAGCGGTTCAAACTCCGTGCGATGAATTTGAATAGCATCGCCAAATTTTTCTCGCGCTTTGGTTTCGCTCATGCCTACGGTAGCAGCTTCAGGACGAGAGAAGATAGCAGACGTAACATAGTCATAATCTAGCTTGGTTGGGACTTCGCCAAAAATTGTATTAGCAACGGCTTTACCTTCGGATCTCGCCACCGGAGTTAGAGGGACGCGGCTAGTACAATCGCCGACAGCAAAAATATTTGCTTGAGTAGTGCGGCTATATTCATCTACTACTACTGCTCGTTTATCGCTAATTTCCACGCCAGCATTTTCTAAACACAGGTTTTTTGTATTTGGGCTTCTCCCGGTAGCAAAAAGGACTGTATCTACAGTGATTGGAGAATTGTTTTCGCCGGATAATAACAACTGCAATCCTTGGGATGTTTTTTTAATTTCTTTAGCTGTAGTTTTAGCTAAAAACTTGATTCCGCGCTCAATCAATCCAGTTTGAATGCTAGGGCGTATCTGCAAACTCAAAAGGGACATTAGATATAGTGGGAAGAAAGTGAGAATATGAAGATTCTAATATCTGAAAACTAACGGGAGTAACTTTCTATGCCGCTACATCGTGGTGACCTAAATGATGCTCAATGGCAGAAACTTCATCCCTTGCTGCC